>CAYRVG010000170.1:0-13269 GCA_964427765.1 uncultured Candidatus Cloacimonadota bacterium | reverse complement strand
CCCAGCCAGCGCTTGAGCGACGAAACCCAGGCCAACAAGGACCAGCTCCACTCCCGCGTCCGCAGAAGGCTGCTGGATTACATCGCCGCCAAGGGTTTTAACAGGGATGTCGCCCGGGTTTTCTTCACCCTCCATGCCACAGATTTGTGTCAGGAGGTCCCGGTATCCCATACATATAGGATTGACAGGGGAGAGACAGATGTTCCGCTTGATTAAAGACACCTATGCCGAAGACCTCTTCGACCTCTATCTGGATTCGATAAAGGCGGAGGCGATGCCGATATCCGACGCCGGGTTTGATCCCGGGGAAAGGAAGGATATGGGGGAAAAGCGGCCGGAAGTGGCGCAGATCCCCGCGGGACAGGTCTTTGGCAGCGTCAGGATGCTGGAGGATGACGGCCAGCTGATCCTCTTCATGCCCGTCGCCCAGGAGGCAAGCGATCGCTACAAAGCCCTCAAGGTGAGCCAGTTCGTTGAATTCATCTCCAAGGCGGACCTGGGATTTTACGGCCACAGCGGCAAATACATCGCCGAACTGGACAACGCCTTCACACTCCGCCTCCGGGAGATAGAGAAAGCCGTGATCATCGACGCCGCGGACCCCTACACCTTCATGCAGTTGGAAAGCATCTTCCTGGAAGAGGGCAACAGGTTTTCCCAGAGGACGAGGCTGACGGACGAACTGGAGAAATGGCAGGCCCTCTTCCACATCAAGGAGCATGAACTGACCTGCGCCTTCCGCAGCCGCGACGCCTCCCGTTTGATGGTCCCGATCTGGATCCCCCAGCTGGAAATGGATCTTAAACGCCCCGACAAACTGGCGCAAGCCCTGATGAGGGGTGAACACCCATCAAGGGATAGCCGCGTCATGCATAAATACGCTCTCGAGACGGACATGGCCGAAGATCGGGATATATCCCAATACAGACTCTCGATGCCGAAATCGGATTACCAAATGGACACGGGTTCCCGGGGCGAGATCGTCCTGTTGCCCCACGAGCGCTTCGTGGGCCGGGAAATGACCGTCTATTGCGGGGATTTTGCCGTGTTCAAGGGAAAACTGCCTGAAGCCCTTATCCTGGATGACAAGAAGCGCCACAACCTGGGGGACGTGAAAAGCAGGCTCACTTTCCACTTTGAACCCAGATACTGAAGATACCGGCCCATAGTCCGTTCCCCTCAATTCAAGCTTCAGAGTTTTACCACCTGCAAAGAGTCCGGAGGGATCCAATTTTTTCTTGTTTCCCCCTCCCTCCAAAGCGTTAATCACTTCTTAATCAAGCCTTAATCAAGTCTTAATTGTTAACGCTTGATTAAGGCTTGATTAAGAAGTGATTAACGCCTTGGTCCAAGGGAAAAATGGGAGGAAAACCGGGCTGAAACGCCTTTAAATCGGGTTTAAACGGGGTTTTTGAGGTTCAGTCGGAGATGACCGGGATGATCCTGGCGCCGGGATAGGTGGTATCCGGGGAACTGGTCTTGTAGGGGATGACGGTGGTCTTGTTAGTCGTGGAGCCCAGGCCGAAGGAGGGATTGCCGGGTTTATACCAGGCGGCGAAAAGGGGGTCCGAGAGCAGGCTGGAGATCTTGCAACTCATTTTCAGGAGGTTGGAGGCGGGGTCGATCTGGTAATCGATATCCCCGATCCGGACCAGGTCCTTTGCGTCCATGCCCCCGATCCTGTAAAGCCCGGGTTTCAGGCCGGCGAGGGGGACCCTGATGTAGGTGAGGGCCCAGATGACATTGTCATCAGCCAGGTTTGCGATCACCACCATGTAGGAGTAATAGACACTTCCAAGCCGCGCCGAGGTGGGGAAGCCGCCGCCCCTGTTGCGGATGGCGGCGTAGAACCTGGCGTCGGAAAAGGCGAAGTAATCGGCCAGGATATCCAGATGGTCTGTCTTGTGGTCATGGGCGGGATCGGTGGAGACCAGGGTCATTTGGGACAAAGCGGGCATGCCCTGGCCCGCGTAATGGGCGGGGACGATGTCTTTGAGGGTTTTTGCATTGGCCGGCAGGGCTGCCAGGCTGAATAGACCAAGCGCTGCCAGGAAAAGGATTTGGATTCTTTGATTCATCATAAACTCCCCATATGAACGAAGCAGCCCCAAAACATCACACTCAAACAAGCATCCTAATCCAACCTGACCATCTTGCGGATGGAGGTCTCGATGTTTTCGGGGGTGAGCTGGCTGTAGGTGAGGATGCCGATCCCCATCTTGGCCGCCCGGTATTTGAAATGCCCGGAGTGCCTGAGCCCCTGCTCGACGTCATGATCCGCGATCACGAGGTGGCAGATGGGCTGCAATCCGAAATCCTTGCCCACGGAATCCAGTTTATAGAGGTAGTCGTTGATCCCGGATGTCTGCGCGGAGGCCTTCAGTTCGAGGAAAAACAGTCTGTTCTCGTACACGAAGGCCGCGTCCACTTCATTAACGACCCCGTCTTTGAGCACCTGGACCCCGTGGCGGGCAGTGCCGTCGCCCAAAACCCGGTTGATCCAGTGGGTCACGTATTCCTCGAACCAGATCCCCTTGATGTAATTCAGCCATTCGGGGCGGAGCACCTCCCTCTCGTCGATGCCGAGCACCGAGGAGAAAAGGTGGATGGTCTTGCCCTGCTGTTTGCGGTCATGGCGTGAGCCCTTTTTGGAGCCGAGTTTGTTCACCCTGTGCATGAAATCGCGATCGGAATTTTTGCTCACCAGGCGGAACATTTTCTCCGCCTGCTCGTAGGAATGCAGGCGGGGATCTACGATCTCGGCCTCGACCCCGAAGGCGCGCAGGTATTCATCCATGTCCAGGCGGTGGGTGATGGCGATCTCGGCCTCCCTGTGTTCGGGCCAGAGCTGCTTGGCGGAGTTCACCCCGGGGGGCAGGTAGAGGATCCGGGAATCCAGCTTGCGGAAAGCGTCGAACACGGCCAGGGCCATGATCCTCGTGCCGCCGGTCAGGTTCACCACGAATTCATCCCGCGGATCCCGGCCGGCAAGGAACTTGCCCAAAACCTCGTCCATGGCTTCCAGGTTGTATTCATCAACCTCAAGCACGGTGGGGGAGGAAATCTCGCAGATCTCGCAAAGGCGTTTGAGGATGTCCCCACCGTTCAGCCGCCTGGGCCTGATGAACAAATAGCGGTCGATACCGGAAAGGGTTTTGATCAGCAGCAGGTTGGGGATGCTGTTTTCGCTAAGCAGTGAGACAAGGTGACGGGGCATGGATCTCCTCTGTTCTTTTTTGCAGGCAAGGTTACCCGCCGGCGCCCATCTGTCAATTCATTTCTCAAGAATACCCCGGTGACCCACGCCGCAGTGTGCGAAGAAAACCGGGTTTTCAGATATCGCTTGACAAATATTTACCGATCGTAAAAATTAAATGCAAGGGGTAAGTGGAGAAAAACCACAATCTAAACCCTGGGGAGGTTTGTTATGAAACTAAGAATTCTGGTCCTGCCAGTGGCGCTTATTCTCCTGATCCTCACAGCCTGCGAACAGGATCTGCTCAAACCGGAAATTTTCCTGCCGGACAACGCCGACCTGGCCCCTCTGTTCAACCGTGACCTGCTCATGGACGAAGATGGCGAACTATCCGTCGGCTACCGCAACTATCACATCAGGGCGGACCAGGTGACACTTTCCTGGCAGAGGTCGGAGGACGACAATTTCCTCTGTTACCGCCTCTTGAGTAATAATTCCCCCGTCGCCACGATCGCCGATCCGGAGGAAAACAGCTTCACCCATGACGGTCTGTCCCCGGACACCTGGAGGCATTACACGATCGCGACGGTGGTGGAAACAGGCATGAACAAGGCGGACACGATCAGCATCAAAACCGCGTCATTGGAATCCCCGGACCTGTATTACAAGGTGAACCACACGGGCAGCATAACCCTCCTTTGGATGGACCGATGCGACATTCCGGGGGATTTTGTGCTGGCCAGGGACGGGACCGTGATCGCCACGATCGAGGAAAACCTGGAGGATGACCACGAATATTCCTACACGGATTCCGGCGTCCTGACCGGCATGGTGTATAACTATGAGCTCCAAAAAGTTGGGCTTTACTCGGATTCCCAGGTTGCCTCGGAAAACATCCTCAACAGCTATGTGATGAATCCGCCCAATCTTGCTTTTCTGACGCAAACTCCGGGCGAGGCGGAGGTGAATCTTGCCTGGAGCGAATCCTGCAGCGGGGAGACGGGATTCCGGATCTACCGCAAGATCTTTGACGAAACGGATTTTGAGCTGCTGGACACCGTGGATCAGACGGACGCCACCGAATATACGGATTCCCAGGATCTGGAATATGGCGTCACATACCAGTACGCGGTTTCGGCCATCGACGCGAACCATCCGGACGATCCCTATGAGACCGCGCTTTCAAACGTATTTGGCATAGTCCTGAATGAATATGAGACCCTGTCCTGGGATTTTGAGGACGGCGAGATGCCGGACGATTTCGAGACCGGCGGAGACGCGCCCTGGGACGTCCACCCGGGCGGTCCTTTGCGCGATTACTGCCTGCGTTCGGGAACGATCACCCACAACGAGGAAAGCTGGGTGTCCACTCTGTGCGACGTTCCCAAGGGTGCGAGAGTACAGATCGATTTCGATTACCGCGTGAGCAGCGAGTCCGGTTTTGATCATCTCCGCTTCTACATCAACAACGGCCTCGCGGAAAGCTGGTCAGGAAACTCCGGCTGGCAGCATCATTCCATTGAATTCGACAACACTGCGCCGGATCTGGAGATCAGGTTCACCTACAGCAAGGACTCATCTGTCAATTCCGGTCTGGACAGGGCGTTCATAGACAATCTCGTCGTGATCCACGAAACATACAAAACCAAAGAATACACAGGAACGGGAGGTGCCCAATGAAACGCGTTCTGATTATCCTTGTCTTGATGATCCCCGGGCTTCTGCTTTTCGGGCAGGAGATCAGTTCCTTCCGCAACCTCGGAACCTGCGGGGTTCTGGACGACGACGCGGACCTGGCCTTTGACCCCATTGAACTCAACTATCTTGAAGGAACGAACATCTTCACCAACCTGAGCAATTTCTCCAGGTATGACCGGATCTATGCCAATGAAGGCGCGAACCGCCTGACGATCGGTCTCTCCACGGACAAATGCCTGGTGGAAAATCTCAAGAGGGCCCTGCTCTTCAGCTACTACGATGTCAAAACGCCCAACGACATAAATTTCTACACTGATCCCAACTCTGAAAACGCCCAAACAGCTTTTGGCGAGATAGAGCACACCTGGGAGGAATTTTACGACACCAATGGAAACATGCTTTACGACATGCATCACTCCTATTTCCAACACTACCAGAACGTGGATCATGAGAAAGGCTGGAATATTTTCCTGAACCATGCCTATGAGATCAGCCCCCAGCTCAGGGCCGGCGCGAAACTCGGCTATATGAGCTGGAACAGCGGGCATAACAGGAGCTCCTCCAACCTGCTGGACTTTTCCCCCGGGGATTATTCCACCCACACCCTGGAAACCCAGGCCAGCCTGCCGGATAGCGATCCAGGCGTCGATTCGCTGCTCATCATGGAAGAGATCACCGGCGATTTTGGCATGGGTTTCAAAGAAAACACCTTCCAGGCCGAATTAGCCGTGGCCAGCCAGATGGAGAAAGGCGAGATCAGCGCTTCCCTGCTCTTTGAGATCTTTAACTCCGAGATGGAAACAGATGATGCGGCCGAGTATTGGTTCACCTCCCTCGACGAGGATGAGTTTGAGCTCGAATCCCAAAACGACGTGCGCTCGCAGAACGGATGGTATGCCGGTTTGGGACTGGGATACAGAAAGATCCTGGTGGAAGCTGAGAAGCGCAAAAATGAGGGATACCTGTCCGTGGACGGGAGGATCGGCTATATTGGCATGGCAGCGGAAAATTCCGAGGTCACCACCGCGTCCTACGACTACGACGGCCTGGAAACGGGAATCTGGGAACACGGGCTGGAAGAGGAAGGCGACCAGGGCGGGTTTGACCTGGGCGCCCTGATCCGGCTGAATTATCCCCTCAATCAGCGCACTTTCTTCGGGACGGGGCTGAACTACCATTTCCAGAACCAGAGCATGGATGGGGAGTTCATCTACTTCTCCGAAGCCGAGGAAAGCGAATATCTGGAGGAAGGAGAGTGGCTTTCAACCGTCACAAACACCTGGGAAATATCCGGAGACACCCGGCATGAGGTCACAGCCTCGCAGGTCGTGGTCCCGGCCGGCCTGGAATACTGGTTTGCGAACAACATGAAATGGGCTCTGCGCTTCGGCTCCGTCTTCACCCAAACCTCATCCACCGGGGACAGGACCTTTGAACCCACCAACAGCGAACCCCAGACAACGACCTACACCTCGGTGGCCAATCCCGATCCGGTGATAGAATACTCTGAAAACACCTATGAGATGGAAAGCGAACACACAACCACCCGGGAATCCGAAACCTGCTTTTGCTACGGTCTCGGATACAAGCCCAGCGAAAACCTGCAGATCGACCTGATGGGGATGTTTGACGTGGAGAGCGTCCAGATCTGGAACACCCAGTTCTTCCGCAGTTTGCGCATAGCGTTTTCCCTCAGATTGTAAACTTCTTGATGCGCTGAAACTTCTCCGCCGGGCGTTTCTTCCCGGCGGAGTCTTTATATGCTTCCTGACGGGCGGAGGCTGTCAGGAACACGCCCGGGATGTTAATTCTCAGGTAAAAGGGGGATATATTCGCAAAATAAACCCCGGGTTTGGGCCCGGGGTATATTCATGTTCAGGCTTCCGGTCCTGAAACTGCCATGATAACCAGGAAATCAATCTCTTCGGGGACGCGCTTGCCCGCGGCCAGGTTTATCGAATCGAACCAGAATTTTCTCGCCAGAACCTCTTTCCTGAAAGCCAATCCTTCCTCTATGGTCATGAGCCGGGGGCTCTCGTTCATCTGTATGTTCATAGTTACCTCCCCAATATTGGCTTGAATAGTGATTATAAAAACTGCGGATCGGGCTCAAACCCAATGCCGGCTCCAAAAAACTCATACAAAACATAACTGATTTACCCTGTTTGGCAAGCAAAATTTCACCCACCGGCAGGAATTATTGGCTGAATCTACGAATTCAGGGATGGGAGCCTGTATAGCTGGATCAGCCGCCTTGCAGGATCTTCCGGTAGATCCCGTAGTTTTCGTTGTCAAAGCAGTAAAAATAGACCTCCAGGGCATGGTCGCCTGTCAAAAATTCCTTCACGGTCCTGATCGCTATCTCCCCCGCGAGGTGCTTGGGGAAGTTGTAGATCCCGGTGGAGATATTGGGGAATGCGATGGACCTAAGTCCCTTTTTCTTGGCCAGTTCCAGGCTGCGCCGGTAGCATGAAGCGAGCAGCTCCTCCTCGTTTTCCTTTCCGCCGCGCCAGACGGGTCCCACGGCGTGGAGCACATACCTGGCCGGGAGCCGGTAGCCGAAAGTGATCTTGGCGTCACCCGTGGCACAACCCCCCAGTCTCCGGCATTCTTCCAAAAGTTCCGGCCCCGCCGCGTGATGGATCGCCCCGTCCACCCCTCCGCCGCCCAAAAGTGACCTGTTCGCGGCGTTGACGATCGCGTCGCCCTCAAACTTCGTGATATCGCCCTGCAAGACGTGGATCATTTCCTCCTCCTATTCGATCACCGCGCGCACTTTGTAAAAGCCACGGCCATATAGGGTTCCGGCTCCCACGTGTGTGAATTCCGGAACATCCGCTGAACCCAGCAGGGAAAATCCCGACCAGGGGCTTTCCTGGCTGAAATAAACGTCATAGCGATCCACCGTTATGGACTGGCCGAGGACGTTCTGGAACACCGGCTCCCAGGAAAGCAGCGCGTCGTCCCCGGCATTTGATATGACAATGTCCTGTGGCTCCACGGGCGCGGCGAATTCCACGTCGATCACGCCCAGTGTGTCCAGGATCACACCCGCGATGTCGTCCAGCTGGAAATCCCCGTCGATTATGGCTCCCAGGGAAAATGATGAGGCGATCGTCCGGCAGGTCCCGTTGTCGTTGAAGATCCCGATGGTGTGATCTAAGTGGGAAAGGTTCGCCGTGCTGAAAAGAGGCGTGGCAGAAGTGGAATAGGGCACCAGGATATCGGTCTCGGGGGAGCTTTGCTCGTAATCCCAGACGAGATCGCGCCCGCCGTAGCGGCAGCCGACCCTTTCGACATAGGCCAGGCAATCCAAAGGGGCGTGGGTGCCAAAGTTTGCCCAGAAAGGATCATAGGGATCCCAGCCCACATTCCCCTCGAGATAGATTCTGCCACCGTTTGCCAGGTATGATGAAAGCAGCGCGTAATCCAGCGAATCCGGCTGCATGTAGTAAGTATCCTGGCCAAAACCGAAGAGGCAGAAGATCGTCTCGAAGCGGTCAATATAATCGTAATCCGGGATCACTTTATCCGTGTAGATCACGTTGAACCTGCCATTGGCGTTGATGGCGTCAGCGATCGCGGGACCGTCGTTCCCAGTGGGCTCATAGATGAGGATCTCGGCCTGGGGTGGGGATTGTGTTCCGGCGTGGCCAACGGCGGGATCCCCGAACAGGAGGTTGGTATAGACGTTTTTGAGCTCCGGCCAGATGATGCCGCCTTCGTCCACCGGATCCCCAAAGAGGTAATATTGCGTGTGGAGGAAATTCGTCCAGGCGGTCGCGGCGCCGATGGACAGCTGGTTGCGGATGATGTTTTCCAGCCAGTGCAGGTTGTAGGAGCTGAGGCCTCCCCAGCCGGGATTCTTCCAGCCGACCTTGTACCAGCCCGTGCGGGTCGCGGCAAGGACGTTCACGGCCTTTTTTTCCAAAGCATGTTCGGCCAGGCAGGAGGAATAGGGATAATCCAGCCGGCCGTTGTAGCAGGAAGCGCAAAAGAGGATCAGCCCATCAGGGTTGGCAAGGTTGTCGAAGGTCTGTCTATCCACCATGCCCAGCCAGGTCATTTCGCCTGGATCCGGGAAGTTGTCCCCATCGTAATCCTCGAGCCAGATCTTGCGGGCGGAGGATGTGGCGGAACCGTGGGCGCTCCAGCTGAATATCCCGTAACTGTTGGCGTTGAGCAGGTTTTTGATCTGGTCGTAATTCAGGTCGTGATCGCTGGGATAGGAAGGCACGACTCCGAGATGCTCGTAAAGCGTGGTGCATTGATGGTCAGTTAGGACGTTCTCTTTGGCGTATTCGATGAGGGTTGCCCCGTCCGTCTGGAGGAAAAGCGGGTCCGGCTCGCCCTGGTAATTGAAATAGGCGGCGGGCAGCAAAGCGTTCTGTTTCCAGGGCGCGGAGCTCTGGTCGTAGGCAACCGTGCGGGACGCGATCTGCGAAGCGACCGTGGCGCTGTTGGTGGATATTCTGCCCACATAAACCTCCGGCGTGTAGTCGCAAAGCCAGTCCTGAATGCTCTCCCCTGGGGAATATTCGCCCAGGCGCCCGTCCCCGTCGGAATCCATTACGCTGCTCAGGTCCGAGAAAAAGAAATCCGTGATCGCGGTTTCGTCCCCATCCGGCTCGGGCGTGGCGGTTATAAGGGGCACGGTGTCGTGATCCCCCACCAAAAGGAGGTAGGTGAAGGGATGGGCGTCATATTCGGAAATGAGGAAATTACGCAGTTTTTCCCCGGATGTGTTTCCCGGATTGGAAGCAAGGATGGTGGCGATATCGGCAAAAGCGCAAGTCAGGCCCTGTGCCTGACGGTAGGTCACCAAACTGGAGATCGCCGAATAGAGCTGAGGGGTTGAGACCACCAGATAGTCGTAATTCCTGACATAATCCTCCGTATATTGCTCTTTCAGGGCTCCCGGATTGGCAAAGAATTCCACCGGGTCAAAGTTTCCGCCTCTTTCCGCCAGCCGCAGTGAGGGCGGGATCCGGTTTTTACCCACGGCGCGCCCCTCACCCCAGTTCAGGTTGAGCTGGAGGTTCTGGAACCACTCCCAGCCGGAGTTCGTCCTGATCGCGGGAACAACGCGGAAGCTGGCGTATTGGACGTCGCCCCACCTGTGTATGCCCAGAAAGCTCACGCCCTGGCTGCGGATCCGGGCCTCGGGCGCGGAAAGAACCTTCTCCCCGTCCGTGAAAGCCGTGTTCACCGCCGGAGCCGCCGCGTCGGAGTAACGCGCGCCCATAAAACTGTAGCTGAACTGCAGGTCCCGCGCCTGGGGAGGGAGGATCACGTTCACCGTTTTCACCGGTAGTTGCGGATATCCCGGCGCGGAAACGGCGCCCCAGCCTGAAGCGGGCTTTTCATTGGCGGGATCAAAACCAGCCAGGTCCGCCGTGATCGTCATTTGTCCGGCGCAAAGCAGCAGGGGCAGTGATAACGCCGCGATAATAAGCAGGGATTTCATATAATCCTCCAGCGTTCTTTTGGACGCGCGGTCTGGCTCCCCGGACAAACCCCCGGTGAAGCTTTTCAACGCGCCACTTTCCAAATATGATCGCCCGCCTTTCCCTGTCAATTAAAAATGCTCGCACCAGGTTATGGCTTCCAGATTCATCCGGTTTTGGGTCCTGCAAATTTTTATGGACCTGAAAGGGTGGAAGGCTCTTTCAGAGCTTAACAACCGGGGACGTTTGCCGCTCCCCTGTTTGTTTCGCCCCAAATAGGGATTTCATCGATACTGGGTTACAATCTTCCACCCTCTGTCATTATATCCAGGGGTCCAGAACGTTCATTCGTGCCAATTAGAGACGAATATCCCCATGATCCTGTCTTCCGTGTCACCATTCCCCCTTTTTCATTTTTCGGTTGACAAATTATCCCCACTACCCGGATAAAGGAAACAACCTTGACGGGAACCGCTCCTTGGCACAAGACCCAGCGCGGGAAGAGAAACAATAGCCCGGACAGCCCGATATCCAGCAAAGGGGGAAATATTCTTATGAATCAGAAACCTGAATCTGCAGCATCTGCCGATAAGCCTGAATACGCCGCCATGGGGATCCACACCGCCGACCGGATCCGCGCTTTCATCCTACAAGGGGGCTACATACCCATCGCCACGGGCAGGGAACTTTACCAACTCCGGAAAAACACCCCGCTTTTATACGGACGCGGCACGCCCTTTGCCGGGATCTACATTGGCGGTCTGGATAAAAAATACATCCAGCTTGCAAGGATCGACCTCAAGGAATTCGGCAGTGGATTTAACGGCGGACACGGCTGGACGCCATTGGGCAGCTATCTGGATAAATATCCCTTCACGGGAGTTTACGACGGCAACGGGCTTGACATCACGAACCTCTGGGGAGACAACCGCGACGGGATCCCGGACAAACGCGGGGACGGACTTTTCGGCTGCGCTTCCGGCGCGGAGCTCACCAACATCCACATAATGGGGGGTTATATCCGCGGCAATTTCAATTCGGGGCTGATCCTGGGGATCGACCTCCTGGGCGGAAAGCCGGTAAGGATATCACGCTGCGCCTGCTCCGGCAGGGTGATCGGCGAGGCCTGCAACAGCGGGATCGCGATCGGGAGCTTATCCTGTAATTCCCACTATATCGGCGACGTCCACGCCACCGGTGATGTCGCTGTGAATTACGACGCCGTGGGCGGATTCATCGGCTCGGTCGCCGGAGGGGTTGTCGAACGCTGTTCCGTCCGGGGCATGGCCACGGGCAAAGATGGTATCTCAGGAGGTTTCGCGGGGAAGATCCTGGGCCATTCGAAGATCATCGACTGCCATACCGGAGTGAGTGTTAGATCCCTTCATCCGTCCTACTTTTGCGGCGGATTCATCGGCTACGCCATCCCGAACTCCCTTACAGTGATCAATTGTTACGCCCGCGGACCTGTGGACGGCCCGGATGGCAAATGCGGCGGCTTCCTCGGCAGCGCGTATCCCTTCCAGACGATAGACCCTAAATCCGCGCACAACTACTGGGATATCGAGACAACTCGCCAAACATCCAGCGCCTGCGAGGGAGAGGGGGTCATCGAGGGCAAAAAGACCGAGGAAATGATGGCAAGAGAAACTTACAAGAATTGGGATTTCGAAAATATCTGGCAGATCAAACAAGGCGACTATCCCTTCCTGAGAAGTGAGGAGTGATCCTTCCCACCATTCGCCACGACGCCAAAACGACAAAACCCTGAATCCGCAAAACGCCCAATAATCCCTTCGATCACCATTCATCCTCTGTCATCTAATCCAGGGGTCCAGAACGTTCATTCGTGCCAATTGGAGACGAATATCCCCATGATCCTGTCGATCCTGTCACCCGTGTTCCATTATTTATCCGTCCGATTCGTTAAATCCGTATTGAAATTCTTTTTTGATCCGCCTGCCATACCTTCGTGACAATTCGTGAACAAAGATCCCTAGAGTCCTGTCGATCAGCGTCACCCGTGTTCTATTATTTTTTCAAAATTTTCCCAACACTTTCCCAACCCCATTCGTTAGAGGGGTAGAAAACTATTTTCAAGGAGAACGAAAATGAGCACCATGAAAAACATCGCCCCCAAGAAGCCGCAAGTGCCCGAGATACACATTCTCAGCACCTGGAGGACCTGCCGCCAGGGAATGGTGACCGCCAGGTTCCGCCAGTCTTAAAAGAAACATAATAAGATCCTCCATATGGCGGGTTGGCCAGTCTTAGCACCGGTCAGCCCGTTTTTTTTATCCCTCCGGTTCCTTGATAATGGGCTTCATCCTGTGGGAATCCTTGAATTCATGCACTGTTCATGCCCCGCTACCATTTCATCTATCCTCTGTTATACTGGCATTCTGGGGAACCTGGGCATCCAATGGATTGGAGCCAGACGCACTGGCCTGTAAAGTTCTTTCAGTGCAAGGCTAAACGCTTACTTGATCTCTTCTAGGTTAATGAACATGCAACATTATTGGGCTGTCTTACAGACGCGAAGGCCGATGGTTGCAACACTGTTGAATGGGCTGTTGTAATTCCGGCCCGCGACCCTGCAATAGTAATCGTTGTGACCCCAGCTGCCTCCGCGCATCACCCGGCCTGTCCCGTTTGCCGGACCTGTCGGACAATCACCCGGGCTGCTGCTGTAATAGCTATCAGAATACCAGTCCCAGCACCATTCCCAAACGTTGCCACTCATATCGTAAGCGCCAATGGCGTTGGGAGCCAATCCTCCAACAGGTTTGGAGCAGAAATTTGCAGCGCCCCAATTATCCCAGTACCAGGCTGACCGTACCCCCGAAAACTGCACCAGTATCAAATGGTTATTTTCTAACGCTAACGCGCCCTCAGGACAAGTTAACACTTGTTCGCTAGCTCTCAAGT
>CAYRVG010000169.1:0-25652 GCA_964427765.1 uncultured Candidatus Cloacimonadota bacterium | reverse complement strand
ATGGGCGCAATCTTCGATCACCGCCAACCCGTGCTCCCGGGCAAGGTCCATGATCGGGTCCATGTCGCAGGCATAGCCGCCGTAATGGACCACGATGATCGCCTTGGTCCTCTTGTTAATAAGCGGCTTTATATTCTCCGCCGTCATGTTCAGATTGTCCGGCTCCACATCGCAGAAGACCGGGATCCCACCGTTGTAGAGGATGGCGTGATTGGTGGAGACAAAGGTCATGGCCGGAGTGATCACCTCCGCGTCCTGCACTCCCACACACATCAGGGCCAGATGCAGCGCGGCAGTTGCGGAATTGAGACCCAGGGCGTATTTGCTGCCAACGAAATCGGCAAATCTGCGTTCAAACTCGTTGGTTTTAGGCCCCAAGCCCCACCAGCCGGAATCTATCACTTCCTTCAGGTACTTCATTTCCAGGTCATCATGATAGGGGCGGTAAACAGGTATCATCAGCGGCTCCTATAGCACAGCCAGGAGGCTGCGCACGTGTGGGTTTACCAGATCATCATGCCGGAGCAGGCGTTTAAGGGTTAAGGCTTTTGCCCAGCGGAAATTGTCGTCAATCTCGATCTGCCTGTCCCGAGGGATCTCCACTATCATATACTTGACCCGTTTGAGGTAGAAGCGCCCGCCATCTTCCGGCAGCCATTGCTCATAGAGGCACTTCACGCCACCGTCGCCGCCGTCAAAAAACTCGGCAAATCGGGGTCTTCGCCCACCATGCGCCCTGTTCAGGTTACTGTAGGTGACCTGCAAACTTGGCGAGATCAATACTCTGCCATAGTTCCCGGGCTCAAACTTGGCCTCCACCAGATATTGATGGCCATCCTCTGCCGGTCTGCGGATAAAACCGGCTATGCTGCTTTCCGTCCCCTGGTCCAGCATCGGCTGTTTCCAGCCCTTTCCGCTTTCCCTTTGGCTTGTTTTAACGTCCACTCCGATGATCTCGAAAAAACCGCCGCTGCGGTGCCTGATATCCCCCGTGGTGGGCTCGCGTTTCCATTCCTCCCCCAAAACATCGCCCAAGCCGATCCTTTCCACCCTGGCTTTGCAATCTCCTTGTTTTTGCCTGATCCAGGCCAGGGTCGAAAGATACTCATCCTCATCCAGGATGAGGTTTTCCGCCAGAATTTCCAGTTGTTCCGGAGATACTCTCTGTCCCGTGGACGCGATCGCGCTTTGTAACCAGGATATCAGTATTTCAAGCTTCACCCGGCACCTCATTCTGAGCCCGGATCAGATCGAACAGTCTGTGCGCGCGCAAAGCGTCGTCAAGGCTTACTTCAGGAAGCTCCCTGTTTCCGCAGGCCAGATCATAAAAGGAACTCAGCTGGGTCTTGTAGCCCCCGGGGTCACGCAGCCAAAACAGCGAGTTTGAATTGGACTGATACACTGTTTCACCCCCATGAGCGAAGAACAGGGTCTCCGCGCAATTGCGCGAGACCAGGCGGTTGCGGTTGCTATCCACCAACTGCCATCCCTCATGCTGAGCTGCGGACCAAGACGCCGCAGAAGTGAAGAAGAGGCTGATCACCGCGCCGCTGGAGGCACGCAGGGACGCGCTCACACTGATGCCTTGCGGATCGCTGTTGCTCAGGGACCTGAGCCCGGTAATTTCGCCAAAAATGGAACAGATCAATTCGCAATAATGGATCAGGTTGCTCAGCAGCCCGTCCCAACCGTATTTTCTCCCCTGCTGGGTGCAAAAATGAAAGTCTCCGGCCACCGGATCCCCCAACCGGCCTTCCTGCTTTAACTCCTGGTACTTAAGGTAGGCGGGATGGAAGCGCTTGTTAAAAGCCACTTGCAGCCTGTTCTGCATGGCTGTTTCAAGCCCGGCCAGTTCTTGCTCGATCGCCTGGACATTGGTCCCCAGAGGTTTCTCACAGAGGACGAATTTGCCCGCTTCCAGCGCCTGCCTACAGATCTGGGGATGCAGTTCCTCACCTGTTGCCACCAGGACGGCTTCGCAATCAGCTTGGGCCAGCAGGTCGCGATAATCCCGATAAACTTCCGTTTGTGGCAGCAGGGAGCTTATATGTTCCAGATTTGCCTCGTCCAAGCCGCTGATGGCCGTCACCCGGAAGTTATGGGCGGAAATCTTCGCGGTGGGGTCATTCATCAGGGCTGGAACATGGGCTTTGAGGGTAACGGTTCCGCAGCCGATCAGGCCGATCTTAACCAATTTCATTGTTTTTGATCCATTTGTCAAGAAAAATTTCAATGCCTTCGCAATTGTGGTCGTACTGGTGATCATCCCCGGGATGCCAGGCTGGATTGCGATAGTTCAGAATGTAAGCAAGCTCAGACACTCCGTAATAACCGTGCGGATATTTTGAGGGGAAGCTCACCGTAAGAATGTTCTCTTGGGTATCCAGCGGCACTACGATCAGCTTATCCATGTCCATCTCCCTGGTGGTTTCAGACTGGGGAATGATCTCCGGGTAAAACACCAGCAGGGCTTTGCCGAATACGCAGGTGACGGTATCGTATTTTAGGCGATGGATATGGAATCCTTTGAACATGCCCCTGTAAACGGAAGAATAATATACCTGCTGAAACAACTCAGCTTCCCTGCCCGCGTAGATCTCATCATGCCTGTTGAGAATATCGATCAAAAAGCCATTTTCCCGGCCTTGGAGGTCTTTGGTAATGACTTTCCTGCAGTGTTTGATCCTGATCCAGCCAGGAATCGCCTCATTGATCATTTTTTCATCCCTGATAACTTGTGTGGATAAGTTCGTTCTTCTCTATCGTTTCCAGGTAGTTACGGTAGTCTGAAACTGGCAAGCTCTTGATCAAACCTGAAAATTGCTCCCTGCTGATGAAGTTCATCATGTAAGCTGCCTCTTCCACACAACCGACCTTCAGTCCCTGGCGCTTCTCTATCGCGCCGATGAACATGGAAACGTCCAGCAAAGCCTGGGGCGTGCCGGTATCCAGCCAGGCGATCCCCCGTCCCATGATCTCCACATCCAGGTCCCCCCGCTGCAGGTAAACTTTGTTCAGGTCCGTTATCTCCAGTCCCCCCCGGGCCGATGGCCCCAGCCGCTCCGCGATCCGGATCACCTCATTGTTGTAAACGTACAGCCCCACAACCGCGTAGTTGGACTTGGGTTTCACGGGCTTTTCCTCCAGGGACACAGCTTTGCCACTGGGATCGAACTCCACCACACCGTAACGCTGGGGATCGTTCACGTAATAGCCGAAAACGGTCGCGCCCCGGTTGGTTTGTAATGCCCGGCGCAGGAAATCCAGCTTGCCGTAAAAAATGTTGTCGCCCAGGATCAGGGTGACGTCGTCCCCTCCGATGAACTCCTTACCCAGGATGAAGGCCTCGGCTATACCCTTGGGGGCTGGTTGCAGTTTATAGCTTATCCTCAGACCCAGATGCGATCCATCCCGGAAGAGCTTACGGTAAAATGGAATGGTCTCTTCATTGGAGATGAACAGAATCTCCCGGATCCCCGCCAACATCAGGGTTGAAAGCGGATAGTAGATCATCGGCTTGTCATAGATCATCACCAGTTGCTTGCTGTAGCAAAGAGAGGTTGGGTACATGCGGGAACCGGCCCCGCCGGCGAGAATTATTCCTTTCATTTCAGTTCCTCCTAAAGTCCACAAATTACACGGATTACACTAATAAACAAGAGATTGGTGAGAAGGTTCTATTGACCAACTCTTTCAACTCTCTAAACTCTCTCAACCTTCTAAACCTTATTTTATCATTGTATTCCCGCCTCAAGAACCGGGCTGTTTCGTTTGGGCTGATAGATGATATAATAAGGGCAAGGCGTATCAGGATGATCGTCATTGTCGTTGGCGTCCAGCAAAAAATCATCGATATTCGCTACTCCCCAGTAGTTGTAAGTGGCATCGAGATCAGCCTCAACAAATGAGTGGCTGCCCAAGGAACCAACCCATATGATTATATAATTTCCACTTGTCCTATAGAAATTGTTATTATTGATGATGTTATCTCTCCTACTGGGAACAATGCCACTTAGCCTTGACAGATAGAAATTGTTATAACCTATATAGGTTGGAAAGCCTCCACCATAGAGATATATGTCTCTATTGTTATTGTCAAAACAATTATGGCTAATTGATCCAATACTGTTTGATACCCTAATTGACATCCAGTTATTATTGATAAAATAACAATTATTTATGGTGTACGTACCGAGAGTCGTAAAAACCACTCCTTCCGAGGTATTTTTCATAATACAGTCAGATACTTCGGACAAATCAGTGGAAGTTGAGCTGACATTGATTCCATAGTCAATTCCATCTGACACAATTAGATTATGTATGGAAGCATTTCCTTGGGGGATGGAAATTCCTGACCCAAATTCACGTACCATGATATTGTCTATTTCGCAGTTACTGGTATTCATTACTACCGCGTTAACTATATGCCTAAATATACCGTTGCGAAGTTCTATAGAATTTCCATAAAAAACCACTGAATTGTAATAATCATCGGAAACGATCTCATATTGTGCTATGGTATATATATCCTTTGATGGTAAAAATCTCCAAGCTTCGGATATGTTTATCCCACTCGGCGTGCCAACATTCCCGTAGAATTTGACCATCACACCGGGATCCACAAAGATCTTTGCCCTGGGTTCCAAGTTCACATCTCCGATGAAGTTGACGTGGTCAGGGATCTGATAGCAATGATCGGACCTGAAAGTGATCTCATCGGTAACTGACGAGGAATAAGAAAGCACCGGATACATCTCCATGCTACCCAGATCAAATTCACTATTTTCACTAACCTCGACATTGTGAATATACCTTACTCCCCAGTTCTCTTTAAATAGCACCAGATTGTACTTACCTGGATCGATCCCATTGATGGAAAACGAGCCATTGGCGTTGCTTGTAGTTGATTTAATGGGATCGGAGTTTCTATGGTCAAAATCTGTTTCCTGGCTTATCAACACTCCGATCTGGGGATATTCGCCATTGATTCTCACCAGGCTTGTATCCAGAACAGCCAGTTCATACAAGGCGACAGTTACGCCCGCGTGATCAACTGGATCATTCATGGGATCGCCGCTGTCATTGAACAGAATTACGGTGCCTTTGAGCGTGCCCTGCTCAGGCTTTGTGCTGCAGCTTTGCATCATTAACGATACAAGCAACAGGCAGATGATAAACAGGATCAGAGTTTTCATGCCAAACCTCCTCGTGAGATATTCAGGCTGTTGCCAAACATCAAGGAATCCTTGACCTACTTATGTTGCTTTTCGGACGTTCGCTGGTAAAACTTGCCCCCAAGCTTAAAATTCTTTTGAGAACAATGGCCAGCAAAACGGGTTACCTTTTCCACTATGATCTAACGTTTCCCTTTTGCCTGCGAAGCAAGCCGTAGATCCTGGCCAATCCATATACCCCCCCCAGAGTAATGACAGGCATTATGGGCAACATATAGCGCCACTGAACGTAGGTCAGTGCATGAACAGCTGTATGAGCCAGAAATATAGCCGCAATGACAGCTGCTTGAAGCACGAAGCCTCTTTTACACATGACAATAAGTCCGAAGATCAGAAAGGGCAGCAGAAGGCCGCAGGTCAGTAACCTATTGAGGTTGTTCAACCGGGATGCAGGTGTATATACATGTTTCTCATTTGACAGAGGATCATAATCATAGCCGAGATTTACCGGCTCCAGAAAGATACCAGCTCTGCGCAATAACTGCAGCACGTACGGCATCTGCTCATGGTAAGCGATTTTCTGTTCCAGTTCTTCCACACTCATCCCTGATCTGCGGAGCACATCCGCGTATTTATCCTCTATTCTGGGGGGATCTACGAGGAGCATTTTACCCCTCGCCTGATGACGCGCGTAGATCAACTCTCCCGGCGTCAGACCCAGTGAATCACCCAGATCTACTTCCCGAGCTACAAATTCTTCATTGGAAAGCTCCGCCAGCCAATCGTAACCGGAGAGTTTATGCCAAGCGGGGGTGCTAAAGGCCTTGTCAATCGTCAGCATATTGATATCTGAGATGATGATGAACTTGTCGAACACCTTGTATTGCCTGATCGTCCAGGGAACCAGAATGGCGATCAGGACAACGGCTGAGATGACAATGTATTTCAGTTTTGTCCAGAAACGCAGCCGGGTAAATAGCAGTATAAAATACATCAGCAGGAGGTGAGGCAGGTAACGCATGTCCGCCAGCAATAGAACCGCGGAGATGATTCCCAGCCAGAGATAGTTCTGCCAGCGCCCGGGCTTCGATAGTACACTGAACACGATATACACGCAGAGGGTAAGCAGAAAGATGGACCATACCCCCGGCTTGAAGTTATAAATGTGAAGCCAGTGCTTGTTGTTCACCCAATAGAAAAGCAGCACAACTAACGAGCCCTCGCGCCCCATTAGAAATCTGCTCAGCCGGTAAACCAACAGGCCGGTCAGGGCGTATAGAATGATCTGGATCAGATATACATTCATATAATCATTGCCTGGCAATAGCATGGAATAGCCCTGCACGATCGAATTCAGGCTTTCGCTGATGCCTATCTGCTTCTCGTCCAGCCAGCCCAGCGGTTCGGCTTTGATAATGATCGCAGATTGATAATAATAATTCTCATCACCTCTGGTATCTTCATCATAAAATATGACCCCTGAAGCTATTGCTATTACCAATCCCGCGAGCAGTATAATTACCCATATAAGCCTCTCGTTCAGCGTTATGAACCATTTATCCCACTTTCTGGTCAGTTCCCTGATAACTGTCATGGTCTATTGCATCCTCTCTGTAACTTTTTTTACGCTTCGCAATGACCTGATATCGTCATGCAGAACAAACAGGCCGCCCAGAGCAACTCCAAACAGGGAGATCAAAAAATCGAAGAGTGCCATCAGCAAAGCATCATTTTGCCCCACACCCACAGTTCCAAACAACAGGATGTAACCAGCTTCCCGCAGACCCACCCCACTAAAGGTCAAAGGCAGCATTATCACCAGATTGACCAGGATTATGATCAGGACCATTTCATGCACTGGTATCTGTATGCCTAGCATGAATCCGATCATCACTCTACCCAGAATTGAAACAGCGTAGAACAAAGATGATCCCAGAAAAATTCTCGATATCGCTGGTTTGTTCGCAGTCAGGTCTTTTTTGATTACCTTTAGTTGGTCAATCTTCTCCCTCACTTTGGTAGAAAGTAGCTTTTTTCTAAACAACAACAGCGAGCCCACTAACACGAAGGTGAACAAGGCCACGCCAAGGTATAACTCGATCTTCCCTTGATCAAGAACCAGAATGTTGCGGATCTCGGACCAAAAAAATATCAATCCTGCTAGCGAGATGGTAACAAAAATACAAAGACTTATTAGTTTATATAAGAGTAATCCCGAAAGAATTTTGGCTAGGTTCTTGAACCTGTTGCTGAAATAGACAACAAAATAGGCATCGCTACCCACCAGAGAGGGCATAAAAAAACCATAGAAAGACCCTTTGTATAGCAGCTTAAACAATTCACGCGCCTTGACAGAGAAATTTAGGATCGTAAAGATATTTTTTTTCGTAAAAGTATCGGCTATTATCTGGCATAAATGAATTACAGGGATCATAATCAGGATAGTCCAGGAAACTGATCTTAGCTTGATCCACAGTGCGTGAAGGTCAACCCTGTAAAGAACAATGCCCACTAAAACCAGGCTAACTGAAAGCTTCAGAAAGAAATGCAGCCTCTGTTTTTCAACTGTCAAGTGAAGCCGCTCCCATTTTTGCGTTTTCCCAGCCCATTCTTAAACCCAACAACTCAAAGAACTGACGGTACTTCTCGGTCTGGATCTCCTGTGAGTATTCACGCAAATACAGTTCCCGGGCTGCATTTGCCTTTTCCATGATCCGACTTCGATTACTCTTGAGTTCAAGTATCATTGCTGCTATCGATTTCGCGTTATCCTTCACCAATACAGCTGTACTATTGTCCAAGTCGCCCGTATGGACTGGATAATCAGTCGCAATTATACATTTACCGTAGTATAGGTAATAGAATATTTTCATCGGGGGATCATGAAATCCTGCCGTGCGCGGCGATATCACCAGGTCCGCGGATTTGATGTAAAACTCAAGATCCTTTGGTAGCATGCGCTTGTATAGCTGGATCTCTTGGGTCAGGCCTCTATGCTTGATCAGGTGATCGTACTTGATGTATTCTTCATCATTTGCGCCTATCATTTGGATACATACACCCTCGCCTTTCAATATCTCTGCCACATCCAGCAACAGCCCCAGATTCTGAACTTCAACAAATGTTCCTGAATAAAGCACTTTGAAACCGTCTTTGCTGATAATTGCTATACCGCTTGAGCTTTCTGGCACAAATGCCGCCCTTTTGATCAGGAATAATTTGTCCTTATTCAGTCCTTTGCGTATAAAACGGTCATATAGAGACTTCTGCTGGAAGATCACGAAATTAAATCTGCTCAGGCTAAAATGATCCCAAAACCTTAACAAACTGTAAACGAACCTGCTGCTGGTAACGCGGAATTTGGGCAGTTCATCTTCAAGGGTGGAGATGACCAGGGCAATGATGGGAACTCTGCAAAAATACTTCGTGATCCATAGCACAGGAGTCATGGCCCCACTGGTGTATATAGAGGAGTAATCACGTTTAGGCATGAACAGGACTTTTAGGAAGAGGGCCAATGAATAGACGAGGATCTTTTGATACTGACCCACATCTGTATTTTTGAACCAAGGCTTCCTAGGACAGCGTTTATGGCTTAGGCGAGGAAGCACGACATCCTCTCCTTCTGGAAAGGTCAGCAGGTCAACATCGATCCCGGCCTTTAAAATTGAGATCAGCCGGGTATAGTTGTTCATGGAAACCGGGCTGAAAAAAGGAGTCGGATACACTACCAGGATCTTTTTTTTAGTGGGCAACTGTCAGGCTCTCCCTTCCCATAACATTATCGGCACTATGCCTTTCCATAAATACCTTGGCAAAATCAGCCATCTGGACAAAGCTTTCCCGATGTTTTCCTATGATTTTGGAGATCTTGGCCGCGTTCCAGGGTATCCCCCAATTCTGAATTAGCGTTTTCGCAAGACTGAGTTTGACCGGATATTTCCCGTAGGCCAATTCCCAGGGGTGCGCATAGATGTACACAGGCTTGCCTGCTTTGTTCTTTTTCGCTATAAGGCTCTTTACCAGCCACACAGGGAACAGCCGGAGGTACGCCCCGCCGGCAAAGCCAAGCCTGGTAAAGCCCAGATCGAGCAATTGCTGTGGTATCTCCACTATCCTTCGGCCCGGAACCATATGAATAACAGGATCAGCCTCCGGATAGCCGTAGAGAAAGTTCTTGGCGGGATACACGCTGGAGGAGTACTTGAATCCCTCCTCCTCCAATATCTGATAGAACCATTGTCTCACCTTGCCGTTGACAGAAAGGCTGGGTGCCCGGAAGCCCCGGACCTTCGCGCCGGTAATGCCCTCCAACAGGGCCAGGCTGGCTTTGAGGTCTTTGCGGAAGCTGGCAGGATCCAGATCATAGATCAGTTTGTGCTCCATTGAATGCGAGGCGATCTCATGGCCGCGCTCAAACAGCTTTCTGACCACCTGGGGATGTTTCCTGCCCACTTCTCCAGTGACAAAACAGGTTGCCTTGACCTCCCATTTTTCGCAAAGGCCAAGGAAAATGTCAACCTGCCGGGAAAGCTGGGACCTTTCTCCCGCGCCAGGCCTGTATCCCGTCTGCTGGATGAACTCCGCCTCATACCATTCCTCGACGTCGAAGGTCAGAAAATTGTTAACCATCAAAAAGTCATCTTGGTTTTAGAATTAGGTTTACAACGCTCATATGTTGATATCACTTAGAATCCAAACTCATCTTTGCGTTTTTTCATTATGTCCAGAAATTGCTCGTCCGAATAATTATGCCGTACAAGCTCTGCCAGGTCCTTCTTTACCACCGCGGGCATGCCGGCGGCCATTACAAAAGGAGGAATGGATTTGGTTACCACGCTTCCAGAGGCAATGATGGAACCTCTGCCTATGGTCACTCCCGGTAAAATGATCACACCTATCGCAATCCATGCATCGTCTTCCACATTGATTGGCGCGACTGAAGATCCCATCACTTTCTTGTGGAATAGCATTGGTTTTGTATGGGTGAGAAAATAGTCATTTCCTGAGATGGCAACCCTGTTGCCTATCCTCACATAACATGGATACGCGTCATCTATTGTGACACCAGGTCCGATATGGACATTTTTGCCAATCTGCACTCCTCTCCATCTATGCAATCTGACTGCCATGGCAGTCACGGGAGAAATTTTAGCCAGGAGATGAAAGAGGTAATCCTTCATCACTACGATATAAAACCATATCATCGCAGGAATCCCATGATAACCATGCTCAGCAGATATGCTTCTCAGGCTTTGCAAAAGAGGTAACTCCTCATGGTTTGGCAATTGGCGCTTTTCTATTACATACTTTGCTTTCACTATGGGATTCCCTGATATCGGTTATAATCAATTACAAAGCAGTCTGGTCGACTCATTTTCAGTTAACTTGGCTTGTGTGCCTGAGAGATATTTCTAACTTTTGTTCCTGCGGATCGCCGCCAACTGCTCGGCAATTAGCCCCAGCAGGAATACGATCACGGACATGATCAGCAGCATACTGGAGCCGATGCTGACCCCCATGCGGTTGATCAGAAACCTGGCTCCCCAGGCCAGCCCGAAGATTAACATCGCCAGTGATATAGGCAGGAATATCTTCAGGGGATTGAACAAGGTCACTATGTTAACGATCTCCATCACCGTCTGGAAGGCTGTCTGGATGCCGATCGTGCTGGAGCCGCCCTTGCGTGCCTGGATGGTTATGGGTTCTTCCAGCACCAGATGCCGGTTGTGCAGGAACACCAGGCAGATGATGTCGCTGAAGGCCATGGAATCCGGATATAAATGCAAATACTGCTTGCCCAGTTCGGTGCGGAAGATCTTCATGCCCGAGTTTATGTCATAGATCGGGACCTTCATCATCAGCTTGGCGATAAAACGGATGATCGCCTTGCCAAGCGATCTAAAGCGGTTCCCGGGCTGTCCCTTCCTGCTGCCCACGATCATGTCGGCGTTCTCTTGCCTGATCTTCTCATGGAGCCTGCTAACATCGCTTAAAAGATGCTGGCCGTCGGCATCCAGGAAGATGCTGTATTCTGTGGTGCTGGCTTCCAATCCTGACTTTAACGCTCCGCCGTAACCCCGGTTGAGCTTGTGGTGCAGAACCTGGATGAATTCATGTTTGCCGGAGGCCTCATCAAGTATCGCCGCGGTATCATCCCTGGAGCCGTCATTGACCAGGATAAGCTTGAACCCGTTTGCGGAACAATAGCTGATCAGGTCCGGCAGCACCAGCGGCAATACCTCGGCCTCATTGTAGCAGGGGACTATCAGGGACAGGTTCGGTTCGTTGATCGTTGATCTCCTTGATAAGTTTGTATTCATCATAAGTGCGGATTTGGGTTTTGGATGATCGTAGCATCAGCTATCAAGCAACAAGTGCCGGGACTATGGCTTGTGCTATACCATACGCCGTTGATACATAGCACGCAAGTTTGAAATTATTTATTCGAGATAGATACAGCTACGCCCCGTCGCTTATTCAGGGCGATGTTCAGATCTGCTTGAGAGCTATATATTTATGCTGTTATGTTGTCTGGGATTTAAAGATGCAAAGCGGCCGGTTCAGGGAGGGGATTCCCGCCTGAAACAAACTGGGCTCCGCAACTTAAGTATTTCGGTGGTCTTAATTGCTTTCAAAAACCGAATTTTCCCATTATCAGATAAAGTGGTAATTAGCCTTTTCATTGTCTGTGTTGGCAGTAATCTCTGATGCTCAACAAACAAAGGAGATATCATCTTAACCCCTTATATTGCAGGTCTGACTCATTGGTAGAATATAGCCTCACTCTTGAATCATCCTCTGATATCTCAACTAATTGCAGGTCATTAAAAACATCCTCAATCACTCCATACTGGTCCCAGGCCAGCTGTGTGTTCAACTGATCCCGGCAAAACAGCACATAGTCAATATCATATAGATCGATTAGCTCTTGTTTATTGGCTTCGGTCAATCCGCCGGGAGTTTTCACGATCCCGACATCGGTATATACGTTGTATCCCAAGATGTTGGTCAAAACAACTGCCTCTTCCGTAATTCCCTCTCTCTGCAGAAGATCGTCCGCGGCTTTGAATACGGCTTCCCTATCCTGGGCCTGTTTGCGCACGGCATTTGTATAATAGACCATCTCGCGTAACTGATACCCCGCAAAGATCACAAATATGGCAATGAAAACGATCTTGCCGATCTTGGGTCTGTATCTCCTTAGAATATCCTTGAATATAACCAGAGATGCCGGGAAAAGAGGTATGAAAATTGGATAGATGTATCTAAGATCGGTAAAACCATAGACCAAGAAAAATAAAACGGATACGATCAATAGCAGCCAGTTTGCCTCTTTCATACGGTCTCTTTGGTATCCCGCATAGTATACGAGTGCAAACGGAAACAGAAAAGCCAATCCATTTATATCAAACATAGATTCTATAAATCGTCTGACTACTCCAATCATCCTGACAGCGAATAGCCTGATTCCCTCCAAAGATGATAAGGGAGGTTTACTATTCATAAATGGTGACATGGAAAATCCCGCGATCACCCTGCCCTGAAGCAGGATGTCCCTGAGGATAAACCATGATCCTGCCAGGAAGGCAACAATAAACGCGACTGACAAAAATCTTGCGTACTTGCGTTGGATAAGATGGTGCAAAACAAAGGCGCCGACAAAGGGAATTGCCGAATATTTGGAAAGGAACAGCAATGATAACAGGATGGCATAACCAGCCAATTCCCACCATTTCACCTTTTCCATGCCTGATATCCTGGCGTGCCAGGCATACGCGCAAACAAAGAGGAAAAGGCTCAGAGTTTCCATGTGCGCGCCGAACATCCCCTCAAAATACACATAATTCAAGCCAACAAGCAGGATCGTCATCAAGCCGATCTTGTAATTGTCCGTGAACAGGGGCACGATCCAGAATAATATCACCAAGAGCAAGGCAATGAAGAGAAGCAGATTCAGGATGTTGATCGCCACCAGGTAGTTGTTTTCCCCAGTGATGCTGTATATCCCGCTTATGATGAAAATATATAGCGGGGCAACCTTGATCTCCTGGGTCCTGTTGCCATATTTTGCAATGTAGTCCCTCAATTCATCACTGTCCGCCATGAATCTGCATATCGAACTGGTGAATCCCTCCCCTTCGGCAAGATGTATCGCTTTCTCCAGATAGATGGCCGCGTCATTGCCCGTCATGTAATTGTTCCAGAAATACATCGCCGGAATGCGGATCAGGATCAGAAAAATGAGAGTCAATAAAATGTATCCGGTTTTTGTCATTTAATACTTCAGTTTTTCTTCTTTGATGGTCATGACCAATACTCCTAAGATAATAGCAATAACTCCCATATATCTGGTAGCGGGGATCGATTCGCGCAGTACCAGAACAGCATAAGCTAAAGCGAACACATAATTCAAACTGATCAATGGATAAGCCAGGCTGAAATCGAAGTTTTTCAGGATCACCCACCAACATACCATGCTGCCGCCGAAGCTCAACACGCTCAGGATCACGATGGGATTGCTGGCCACTATCCAAAGGAGATCCCAGATGCCATCATGCGGAGCGAACTCCGCGATCTTGAACAGCACCTGGGAACTAACCAGAAAGAAAGAGTGCGCGAAGCTGAGTATCAGCAGGCCGGCAATACCCACCGTATTAGCTTTGGTTTTTGCTCTGTCAGACATTGATCAGCACCACGCCCAGGATTATGAGGCCCATACCCAGATACCTATTCCAACTGATCTTTTCCCGGAAATAATACTTGGCTATCAAGATCGACCAAACATAAGATAGCGCGATCAGAGGATACACCTTGCTGAAATCGTAGGTTCTCAGCATCATGGCCCACATCACCCCCATAAGTCCTATAAGAGCCAAAGCCAGCCAGATCTGCCAGGTTTTAAAATAGTTCCAGAAACCTCCTCCTTTTATAGCCGCGAGTTGAAACCCCCGCTTGAGGATCACCTGGTTCAGCGTGAGCAGCATGCTCACCAGGACCATCACCGCCAGCATCATTCCCGGGTGTCTTTCTCCAGCTTTGCCTTCAGCTCCCGAACCTCTTTATCCAGAATTGCCGTGAAACTGATCAGCATCTGATTTTGATCGTGCAGTTTGGAGATCTTGATGCTTAAATACAGTACAAAAACCAGGAGCAGGCCGATCACGGCTATGTAAATGAAGTGCCGGGCATCGGAGATGCCAATGATCTTGACTGAGATCCATTTGTAAACTGGCTCGAAAATCGGGATGGACAAGAAGAACATGGCCATAGCTAGCCAGATAATGGTTAGTATGGGGGTTAAGTATGATCTTTTTACGCCTCCATAAATAATGGCAAAAAAGATAATCCCCAGCAGGAGCGAAATAAGCCTAACCTGTAATCCCATTATCTTATCCCTTTACCATATTTAATAAGAACGCCAAGGCCGTTAATCGCTGACTTCAGCATCCATATCAGGGAATTTCCCGCATTGAAGCTCGATTTTCCGTGTATCCGGGGTTTCATAATAACCGGCACCTCATAAAATCTGGCTCCGCAGTAGTTTCCTAAAAGCACCATCTGGAGGGAATCATATACCTGATGATGATATTTTATAGAGATAAAATCAATTATATTTTTGCTAAAGGCCCGGGCTCCAGAGGTCAGATCAGTGAAACCAAAGCCTGTGATCATTTTTGCTATCCACGATAGTATCCTTATGCCCATCCGCCTCAAGGCATAGGACTTAAAACCCCCTTTTTCTATGAATCTGGATCCGATCACAAAGTCAGCATTTCCTGAGATTATAGGTTCAATCTGATCCTTGATACAAGCGGCGCTATGCTGCCCATCGCCATCAAATTGCACAACAATGTCGTAATCATATCGGTGAGCATAGTTAAAAAATGCCCTTACAGTGCCGGCTGCCGCCCCTGTGTTAACACAGTGCCTGATATACTCGACATTATTTTCCTCCGCGATTCTTACCGTTTCATCTGATGATGAGTTATCCACCAACAGAATATCATACCCAAAATTATGCTGACGCAAATCCTCAAACACCAGTGGCAGGTTTTTCGCTTCGTTATATGCTATGATTGCTATCAGTATCCTCATATAACCTCAATACATTAACTTTTTGCTTATTTGATCCGCCTGGCAGGTACTCCGACGACTGTGGAACCAGCCTCAACATTTTTGATCACTACAGATCCTGCTCCAATTATCACATTGTTTCCGATTTCATTAACTCCCGTCATGATAGTTGATCCCATGCCAACCAGTACATTCTCACCAATCTTTATTCCACTTCCAATAGAGCTCTGAGTTGAGATCATACTGGATTTTCCAACTTCAGTATGATGTGCGATTATTGTTGATGGGCTAATAATGACAGATTCTTTGAGCTCCACAAATGACCAGATTACAGCATGCGGCTGTATATATGAACCATCTCCGATTTTTGCGGAGGGGCTGACGTAAGCTGTATTATGTATTAGACTTGGAACGTTCGCTCCCCTGTTGATGAGTTCATCGTAAATCTTTGACCTGATTTTGTTATTACCGATCGATATCGCACAGCACTTTCCCCGCAGTTCTTCCATAAATAGGTCTTCGTCCACTCCCACAACCGGTACGTCAAGAATTGTTTTCCCGATCTGGGATCTATCATTATCGTATATCTCGACTGGCCGATATCCGCAGTCAATCGCCAATTCAATAATTGGAGCCGCGTACAGGCCTGCTCCCAAAATCGTGATGTCTGTCATAAACAAGAACCTCCAACAACTGATCTAGCTCTTAAAATGTTCATTATAGATGTCCTGAGCTTTTTCAAAGTCCTGGACCTGCCCGATATCCAGCCAATACTCCTTGATCGGGAAATGGGTTATCGGCATTTTGCTTGCTAACATGTCATTGATCAGGGTGTCCATTCCGTAGTAGGTGTCGTTGGGAATAATTTCCAGCAGTTTAGGCTTGAAGATATAGATCCCGGCCAGGATCGTGGTCCGGATATTGGGTTTTTCTTCAATGCCTGTCACGAAGTCTCCTTTAGTGAAAATATTCCCAAAATGAAAGGGAGTGACTATTTCCTTGGTACAGATGGTCAGCAGGGATTCCCTGGCACAGGCAAATTCAAACAAGTTGCCAAAATTCAACAGGGTCAGGATATCCCCGTTCATTACCAGGAAAGGTTCAGCAAGCTTGTCCCGCAGCAACTTGACGGGCCCCGCCGTGCCCAACGGCTTGTCTTCCTTGCTGATGGTGAGTTCGACTCCGTATTTACTGCCATCGCCAAAGAAATTTTCGATATACTCAGATTTGTAATTGGTGGCCAAAAAGATCTGGTCGAAGCCATGTTTTTTCAGATGCTCAATCTGGATCTCCAGAACGGCTTTTTCCCCAATGGGTAGAAGCGGTTTGGGGATAACTTCGGTAAAGGGTTTGAGCCGGGTTCCGAGTCCGCCTGAGAGAATGATTGCTTTCATTTTACCTTTCTAAGTTTTTGATTTATTATACAGCTTCGCCCCGTCGCTTATGCGGGGCATTGCGAAAATTTATGTCCGGATTACCGGGATACTATTTGGCTCTATCTGTTTTAGGACGCGGAAAGATAAAAAACGATAGACGGCCGGGAAAACATCCGCTTAAAAGAAAAAGGCCTCCGCAATGACTATCTTAAGATAACCTGCGAAGACCTTACAAGGCTTCTGGGCTTCAGGTTCTGCTGATATTGCCATGATGTGTGCCATATCTTTTATATTTCACTCTCAAGCTTGTTATTTCTTTGCACATTGCAGAAAAAGGCGCAGTCTTGTCAACTTATTTCTTGCTCCAAAGAGGTTCGCGCAGATTCACGCGGATAAAAAGCGCGGATTAACGCAGAAAAAGGATAGATCAGGGATGAACAGGATGAGCATGATTATTGAGATGTGGTGACGTGGTGACGTTTTGGCGTGACGAAAAAATGAAACAAAGAAAGCACGCAGGTCACGCAGATCAAAGAGTTTAAGCACGGGAATGACAAGGTGTTGATTTCTTTCTACGATTCATGGGGCTCAGATGTGGAAATTGATCCATACGGCTTATAAATGTGTTTACCTGCCTCTTCTGGAAATCCAGGATTGGAAAGTTCAGATTCGCAAATTCGCAAATTCGCGTGTCTCACCCCACCCTTATCCGGGATTGTGGTTTCTCAAGTTCGCAAATTCGCAAATTCGCCCGCCTTATACCCCTGGATGGATTTTCTGATCCAGAAGGCGGAAAGAGTGTCTAACTTGATGCCATATAGTATATTATATACTATATACCACTAATTCCTACTATTTTTATTTATATTATATATGTACATATATATCATATATTTAGATATACTGCCTATCATTTTGGATCTGGTTGGTTCAGTTCCGGGGTAAGACGGGTTAATTTGCGAATTTGCGAATCTGAAAGAGCCCCGGGGATAAGACGGGTTAATTTGCGAATTTGCGAATCTGACAGCTGATCCGTTCAACGGGACCGGCAATAACCGCCGACCCCGCCAAAGGATGTCTTTCATCTCATTCAGGATCAGCTTATGTCCAGATCCTCAAGGACGGGGTTGAGCGTGTACTTCAACCCCAGTTTGTTGTTCGAAGCGAGGCTCGAATGGCAGATCACCGCCTGGCGCTCGATCAGCGATTCCATACAGTACCGGAATTCCCGCGAAGTCATGTGCGCGCGGCAAAGCAGGCGGCTATGCGTCATTTCGCAGTTCTCCACCCTCTGCAGTATCTTGAGTATCTTCCTCTCGTTATCCAGTTTGGCGTTCTCGGCCAGCGCCATGAGGAAGGGCAGGGTGTTCTGGTAGTAGTATTCGCAGAGGTGCCAGGACTCCCGCGCTGTGGCCTCCTCCACTTTGCTGTGGTGGAACCAGCTTTGCAGGCGTTCTTTGTCGCGGGCTTCGCGGAGGTCCCGCCAGTACTTGAAGAGGTGGATGAGGACGCAGAACCTCCAGAAGTAGTTGTCGAAGATCCTGGCGCAATATGCCGCCTGGGGATCGTTGGCGTTGAGGGCGATATTCCGCATCAGATCCTTGTAGATCGCGTCGCGGAACTCGGTCGCCGCAATCGAGGCGAGCAGTCGGTGAGAATCCGGCAGGGAGCGGAAGACGGCCAGCGGCTCGTCCCAGGCGTGGAGCTCGCGGTCCCAGGAATCCGAGACCATGCTGTCGAAGCGGAGCTCCTTGACGTCGATATCCTGGATGATGCAGATGATGAAGCGCTGGAGGAAACCACCGCGCTGGTCCGCCACCTCACGGAGTTCCCTGAAGAACCAGTCCTCGGTGGTGGCGCCCACGATGGAAAAGGCGGGCCGGCGGATGTATTCGTCGATCTCCATCTTGGCTATGCTTCTGTCCTTGCCGTCGAACATGTCCGTGATCTCCTGCTTCATCCCGGCGTTGTAGGCCTTGTTCATCTCCTGCATCCAGGCGGAGAGTTCCATGTGCAGGAGCAGGCGGTTGGGATTGATCGCCAGGAGGTTGTACATCCTTGCCTGGGTCACCCTTGAGAGCTCCAGGTCCTGTTCGTTGCGCGCTTTGGCATTCAGCTCCAGGAGGCCGTCCTTGAAGGGCTTGAGCATCTTCATCGCCTGGTTGATGACGGTGGTCTTGCGGCTCACCGTGGAGGGCCCGATGATCGCCGCCCAGACGTTGCAGAAGTGTTTGGTGCCGGCGTTGTACATATAGACCCGGTTGCCGATGTTGGCCGCGGCCACGGGCAGGAAGGCGGTGAGCTTCGCCCCGTCCCGGGCGTCCGTGATCCTGCCCACGAGGTCCAGATATTCGTTGATGAAGTCCGGGAGCCTGTCCCGCTCCAGGGGCACGTTGCGCGGCCTGCCGAAGAGCTCGAGGAGCTCGGGGAAGTCGTCCAGGGTTTTTTCAGATGAGGCGGAGGAGCGGCAGGGGGCCCCCCCCGCCTGCCGAAAGCCCGGAGGGCTTTGCCGAAAGCTCCTGCGGAGCTTCATCAAACGAGGACGTTTGATGTTCCTCTCCCTCGCGGTCCTCACTTCTCTGTGACTCTGTTTCCCTGTTTTGACTTGTCTTTTCCGCGTAATGGGAAGCCGAACTCCGATGCGTTGACCGGACGCGGTCCGATGAATATCCTGAAGGGCTCCGCGAGCCCTGCGGCAAAGCGGAATTTGCCGCCCCAATGCTCGCAGGACCGGAATCCTGCGCCACGTTTCGCGCTTCGCTTCTCTGTCCCCCTGTTCCTCTGTTTTGATTTGTTTTTTCCCTCTGTTCCTCTGTTCCTCTGTTTTCAATTGTCTTTGTCGTGTTGTTTTCCTTCATTGTGATGATCTCCTAATTTATATTTTTTTGAGTGGCCCCTCATATATATATGGATGAGAAAATGGGGGGTTCTCAGAAATTATTTTTTTGCTGGCGGTGTAAGTTGCTGCCCTGTATGGGAATATTTTTTTAATTGTAGTCCTTATGATCTGATTCGTTTCCCGGTTTTTTTGCAGCTGCTTCCAGAGGGAAGAATGATCAAGAGGAACAGGGATGCAAAAGGCGTTTTAGGCTGTTGGCTCCCCGATGGTTGGATATTTGTCCACCAATTACACGGATGTACACAAAAAGGGAAATAGAACGCTGATGACGCTGATCGTTATGATGATCGCTGATTTTTTTTGAAGAGTGAATAGGGAGACCTGGAAGTTAAGAATTAGAGGTTGAACTGCCTGCCGGTAGCGCTAGATTAACATCCGAAGCCCAGAAGATCAAAGAACTGGATCCCGGATCGTGGTCCGGGATGACAGGTCTTCTCTTACTATTCCTGGGGATCCCGGATCGTGGTCCGGGATGACAGATCTCCTCTTACTTCAGCAACAGAGCCCTGCGCTGGAAGCTTTGCCTTCCCGCCGTCATCTTCACGCAATAGATACCTGAAGCCAGTTCCCTGCCCTGATGTCCTTTCCCGTCCCAGCTGATCCTGTAAAGCCCCGGTTCTTTGTTACCCAGGAGGAAATCACGCACGATCTGGCCGCGGGAGTTATGGATCCGGATCCTCACCGCGGCTGGTTCGGCCAGGCTGAAGGGAATGAATGCCACAGGATTGAAGGGATTGGGATAGATGGCCTTCAATTGGGTAACCGCGGGGATATCAGGCTCAGGAGAGCCTTCTGAGGCATCGTAACAGACTGAGACCGGCCCGTGATAAGCGCCGTTGCCCTCTAAATCCAAACTTTGAAGCCAGTAATAATAGGTTCCGCTGGCGTACAGCTCCACGTCTGTAAATTCATAGCTGTGCTCCTGTGAGCTGTTCGTGGCATTGATCATCGGGCTGATCAGGATGGCGCCGTCAAGCTGATGCTGAGTCCCGCGCATAACGTAATATCCCTGCATCCCAGTTTCGGATTGGACCGTCCAGACCAGATCCACCATATTCTGGGCTGAGAGGATCGCGGTGAAAGAAGCCAGTTCGACGGGCAGGGATTCATCCGCCAGGGTCTCCACCGAAACCTCATTGGAGCAATCGCTGGTGAAATAATCATTGGCAGCCCGGACAACATAGTAATAGGTACGCTCGGGAACCAAACCTGAAACAGGCCAGGAATCCGTATCTCCAACCTCAAGTTCCTGGCAGCCTGGAACAAAGCTGATATCGAACATGGCATGGTAGCCCAGAAAGCTGGTCGTGTTGGTGGGATAGCTGTCCCATTCGGTGGCAAGGGTGGGAAATCCGCTGGTTGGATTGGCCGTTATTCCGCCCGTGACCGCGCTTTTCCTCACCAGAGTGCGGTTCAGCGTGGTGTAAGGATATGTCCCCCAGCCCGTTCCGGGATCTTCTCCGATCCTGCCGATTATATCGACATAGGAATTTGTAGATTCCCTGAACAGGGCAAGTTGGTCGTCCCCGTCAAACCAGGCCACATTGGAGCGGACATCCGAAATGGCCTGGATCTCCGCGTTCGCGCCTGTGTGGGCGATCACGTAAACGTCCCCATCCTGCAGCACGCCTGTCAATTGCAGGGAATAGGTCGGATCTGTCGCAGCCCCAACGAAATTCCTGACGGTATAATCTGAAAGGTCGACGTCCGCGCCGGTGCCATTGAAGATCTCCAGCGCCTTGTTGTTTCCGCTGCCCTCAATGTATTCGGAGAAAAACAGGTCGCTGGAAGGACCTGTGGATTCCCTTGTGTAAACGTCCAATAGATATCCATCGGCATGGGCGACAGTTTCCCAATTCGCGGTGAAGCCATCCGGCATGACCTGCGTGGCATCGTGCGCCGGAGGATCCTCCGGGGAACCCGGGATATCGGCAAAAAAGACCGCGCAGGCCAGGGAAGCCCGGACCACTTCGGCGCAATAATCCGGATCCAGGTTGGCGACCGTATCGTCCGAACTGTGGTAAACAGGCGAAAACTCTGCTTCGTGGAAGAAAAGGGCGTCGAAACCCTGAGCCCAGAAAGGATAGCTGTCCGTCCCACCGCTGTTTACCGTTCCATAGTAGGGAGCCAGGTTCGTATATTGTTCCGTCAATTGCAAAGCGTAGGCAGCATAATCCAGCGCACCTTCATAGCGCATCAATCTCACGGGGCGTTCGGTCTCAGCCGTATTGGTGGCGATCATGTCGGCGTTTATCATCAGGCGGATATTCTGGGCCGTGTCAACAGCGTCCTGGGCGTAATGGCGGGAACCCCACAAACCCAGCTCCTCGCAGGCGAAGGTCACGAAACGGATCGAGACCGGCGGCTGATATCCGTTTTGCTTGAGCACCCGGGCGACCTCGAGGGTGGCGACGGTGCCGCTGGCATTGTCGTCCGCGCCCGGAGCCAGAATGTAGGGATCGCTGTTGTTGGATATGGAGTCGTGATGCCCGCCAATGACGATATACTCATCCGGATTCACAGTTCCCGGGATGGTGGCCACAACGTTGTATTGATCTGTCCCGTCATAGGTAAAAGCCTGCAATTGTGTATCCGTGATACCAAAATCGAGGAATTGCTGCTGGATCCATTGGGCCACCTGCAAACGATTTCCGGCCCTGGCATAACGGGTCTGGAAATCCTCCAGCGACTGCAGCCTGGCCTGGACGGAATCCGCGCTCACGGCTGCAACCAGTTGCGCGATGTCCGTGCGGTATCCTCCGGCAAATTGCGGAAGAGTTGGCCGGTTCACAAACCGCATTGGCTGAAGATCCATCTCTGTCACTGGCTTTCGGGTCAGGGCACCCAACTGTTCTGGATTGAGATCGCTTTCCAATAGAAATGAGGAACCCATGTCCAGCAAAACTTGCCCGGCTTCGGCTGGCAGGATATTGGTCCCGAGAGGTGGTTTATTGACCAGAATGAGTCTTTTCTCAGGCGGATAATCAGCCAGTTCAATGGCTGAACTGATGAGTGGTGTTGGCTCTTCCGGCGTGATCGCCAGCACGTAGTGGTCATTGTAATAAAGGATGCCGTAACCCTGGGAGACAAGATTGCTTACGGATCTGTAAAGATCCTCCGGGCCGGATCTTTCCTGCACTTCGATCGAGGGAATTCCCACTATGACCCTTTCCGCGGATATGAATGAAAACGCCAACGCCATCAAAACCAACACACTGCAAATTTTCATCTTTAGCTCCATGAGAGGTTTTTATCATGCTATCAAGCCTGGCCAAGGTTTATCTTTCCTATCAAGCTTTAGCCATGTGTATTACTATAACCTGATACATTGGAAGTTGTCAAGGAAATACTGTCATCAATTCCCGTATGTCATGACTGAAATAGTTTCTGTTTAAAGAACCCTGCGGCAAATCGGAGTTTGCCGCTCATCTACGATCGCTGAAATCACGGCAAATCCGTGAAATCATTTACAGAAATGAATAATGAATAATTAACTAGAAATTGGGATTGGCGTGGCGTTTTTTTTGGATGGCGGTGAGTATGCGGATCATTTCAATCACTTCTGCTGATGGGCATTCAGAATCAGACAGATATCCGCTTTTCCGCAGCAGGATGAGCCAATATTCGGTTTCAGCGGTTTATTCTAGGGAAATCTGCACTTTGGCAATGAACTCTTTATGCGAAACCGCCAGATTTGCTTCCCGCAGATTCGCACCTATTGAAGTGCCGCTGCGGAGTAATTGTTTGGACATAACATATTCTTTCCTCTGAGACGTCAGCAGCTGATGGACCTCGATGACCCGCAGGGCAAAACCCAGGCTTTTCTCCATTATAACATTATCTTTCACGCCGACTCCACATTATTCATTATTCAATATTCATTTTTCATTATTTATGAAATTTCCGGATGAACTCCTCCACCTCGGGGATGCCGCCCTGGAAGACGAGATAGCCGTTATAGGGCTCGCCGTCCGTGATATCCCCGGCGACGGGCGTGAGCATCAGCTCGCGGACCTTTTCCGGGTCCCTGGACTGGCCGAGTGCCCAGCCCAGCTTGATGTAGGCGACCTCGGGAAGCAGGTTCTCCCCGGGGACGATGCCCATGCTCATCAGGTCACGCCCGGTGTCATAAACGAACATGTGCACGAAGCCCCAGAGGGTCTGGACCGTCATGTAGATATGGATCCCTTTGGCGACGGCGCGGCGGATGGCGGGATAGAGGGGCTTGTTGATGTGCCCGAGCCCAGTGCCGGCGATGACGATGCCCTTGTAGCCGTTCTCCGTGAGGGAATCGATGATGTCCGGATGCATGTTCGGATAGTAATAAACGATCGCAACGCGCTCCTCGAAATAGGGCAGGACGTTTACCTTGCGGTCCGTGCGGCGCGGGTTGTATTCTTTCATGGGGATGACGGAATCCCGTGTCACGCGGGCGATGGGAATGTCCCCGATGGTGCGGAAGGTGCTGCGGTAGGAGGAGTGCATCTTGCGGACCCTGGTGCCGCGGTGGAGCAGGCCGTATTCGTCGCTGGTGGGGCCGAACATGCAGACCATCACCTCGGCGATGTCCGAATGACCCGCGGCGTAGGCGGCGTGCATGAGGTTGAGGGCGGCGTCCGAGGAAGGGCGGTCGCTGGAGCGCTGCGAACCCACCATCACGACGGGGACGGGCAGGTCCTGAAGCATGTAGGAAAGGGCCGCCGCGGTGTGGTGCATGGTGTCCGTGCCATGGCCGATGATGATGCCCTCGATGCCCTTCGCCACTTCCTTTCCGATGGAGACGGCGAGCTTCTTATACTGCTCGGGGCCCATGTTCTCCGAAAAAACGGCGAAAAGCTTTTCGGTATCCAGGTTGCAGATCTCCGCCAGTTCGGGCACGGCGCCGTAAAGCTCGCCGGGGGAAAAAGCGGGGATGACGGCCCCGGTGCGGTAATCCAGCCGGGAGGCGATCGTTCCGCCGGTACCGAGCAGCTTCACCTTCGGCAGCCCGGGCGTGAAGGGGAATTCCTTTTCCGGGATCTTGTAATGCGCTTCCCTGTAGCCGGTCTCCTCCATGCTTTCGATGGTATCCACGTCGATGCCCACATTGTAGCCTGTGGCAAGCTTGATGACGATGTGGCGGTCGTCGTCGTTCTCGCTGCGCGGCAGGATGATGCCGCGGAATTCGCCGCGGGTGGTGCGGATCGTGCTTTCGCCCCATACCCTGGCCTTGAAACTCTTGAGCACCTCCAGGGCGCGGCCTTTGTATCCTTTGAAAAGATCAAGCATGATTTTGTTTTCCTTTTTCTGTCCACAAATTACACGGATTTACACGAATTAAAAAGATTGAAGTTCTACAATACGAGAGTTCTTGAAGATGCGGGTTATCCACTGATGTTTCCTTATGTTGTCCACGAATTACACGGATTTTCACGAATTAAAAAGATTGAAGTTCTATAAGTGAAAAGTGGGAACTGCCGAAGTATGTCCACTGCAGATTCCTCTAGTTGTCCGCGAATTACACGGATATTCACGAATTATTTGGTTTAAGGGTTCCATAAATCGAACGTGTATGACACTTTGTTTTTCCCATATCATTTTCTTTTCTTTGTAATTAGCGTTAATTTGTGTAATCCTCGGACATTGATGATAAGATATAGCGTTGGTGCTGCAGGCTTTTCGTGCCGAAGTTGATCAGCAGCCCCACCTTCATTCTGGAGGCCTTTAAATAGTTCAATATCTGGGAGGTATGATCGTTGGTCAATTGGCTGAGTGCCTTCAGTTCAACAATTATCTGGCCGTAGCAGATGAAATCCGCTTTATAGGTATTCGGAAGGACTATGCCCTTGTAGTCGATCTCGAAGACCTTTTCCCGTTCGTGGGGTATCCTGCTGTGCTGGAATTCAATGGCCAGGGCATCCTGATAGACGGGCTCCAGAAAACCGCAACCCAGGGTCCTGTGCACTTCCATGCAAGCTCCCACTATCTTGTAGCATTCTTCTTTGTAGAGCAGCTCTTGTTCTTTATCCATTGATTCTTCCTTCAATCTGTCCACGAATTACACGAATTTACACGAATTATTTGGTGTAAGGGTTACATGGGAGCAACTTGTACTGTTTTTTTCTCACGCATGTATTCCATCAGTCC
>CAYRVG010000168.1:0-4157 GCA_964427765.1 uncultured Candidatus Cloacimonadota bacterium | reverse complement strand
GGCTTTGGAGATCAGCCGAAAGAGCATGCGCATCCAATCCAGATGGGAGATGAAGCGCAGGATGCCGGTTTTGGAGTAATACACGCGGTAGCGGAATCTCTCCTGCGACTGGGAATAAAACGCCTTCTCCCCGGGAAGGGGGCCTGCCTGGGAAAGAGGTTCCCGAGGGGCATTGACGGTGCGGATGTTCTCATCGCAAACCCCGCATTGGGTGCAGAATTCGCGGCAATCGGGCGTGGTCTCCCCCTGCCTGGCTTTTTCGAGCTCGCCGGCCAGAAATCCTTTGTCGACGCCGGTATCCACGAAATCCCAGGGCAGTTTTTCCGCGACATCCCTTTCCCGCAGATATTCCCGGGGATCGATCCCGCATTGTTCGAAGGCCTTTTCCCAGATCCCGAAATCGAAGCATTCGTTCCAGCCGTCAAATTTGGCGCCCAGTTCCCAGGCCCTGAGTATCACCCGGGGAACCTTTTCGTCGCCGCGGGAAAAGACAGCTTCCAGGAGGGAATTCTCGATCGTGTGGTATTTTATCCGGACCTGGCGCCGGTGGGAGAACGCCTGCTTGACGCGCAGGCAGCGCCTCAAAAGCTCCGCGGCGGGAAGCATCGGGGCCCATTGGAACGGGGTGAAGGGCTTGGGAATGAAGGGCGAGAGGGTGACGTTGATCTGGATCCGCTTTCTTCCGGCCATGAGGATCTTTTCGATCAGGCCGATGATGCCGTCGATATCCTCATCCGTTTCCCCGGGCAGGCCGATCATGAAATAGAGCTTGCCCCTCTGCCAGCCGATATCCAGCGCTGTTTTGACGCCGGAAAGGATATCCTCCTCGCTGAGGTTCTTGTTGATGATGTCGCGCAGCCTCTGGGTTCCGGCCTCGGGGGCTATCGTCAGCCCTTCGCGCCCCAGTTCGCTCATCATGTCCACCGTTTCGGCATCCAGGGTATCCACCCTCAACGAGGGCAGGGAAATGTGGGTTTTATCCGTGTCAACGCTGCTCAAAAGGTCTTTCAGAACATCCTTGAGCCGGCTGTAATCGCTGCTGGAAAGGGAGAGCAGGCCCGCTTCGTCCCAACCTGTGGTGGAGATCTCCTTTTTGAGCCCTTCCACGATCTTTTCCGCCGGGCGTTCGCGCACCGGGCGGTAAAAGTACCCGGCGTGGCAGAACCTGCAGCCGCGGGAACAGCCGCGCATGATCTCCGCCACACATCGGTTGTGCGTAGCCAATTGCCAGGAAAGGAGTTGCGGGCTATGGCTTAAAGCAGCGCTCGAAAATCCCATGAACTTACGTGCCTTAACTTTATATCCCCCAAGTATTTTACCCCGATGATATTCCGGTACGTAACAGCCCTCAACCTCAGCCAGAGCCACCAGTCGTTCCTTTCTTCCGGCCGTGTTCAGGAATATCCGGGCGATCTCCTGGATGGCCTCCTCCGCCTCGCCGATGAAGAAAGCGTCGATGAAATCCGACAGGGGCAGGGGATTGGAGACGCAGGGCCCGCCGGCGATGACGATGGGATGCCCCTCTTCCCTATCCCCAGCCAGGATGGGGATCCCGGCCAGATCGAGCAATTCGAGGACGTTGCTATAGGTGATCTCGCTTTGCAGGGTGATTCCCAAAAGGTCGAAATCCCCCACGGGGCGCCTGCTTTCCAGGCCGAAAAGCGGTATGCCCTCCCGCCTTAGGATAGCGATCATATCCAGCCAGGGCAGGTAGCAGCGGTCCGCCATCACGTTTTCCAGGCCGTTGAGGATAGAATAGAGTATTTTCAGCCCGAGATGGGAAAAGCCAACCTCATAGACGTCGGGGTAGGCCAGACAGAAATTCACTTTCCGCCAGCCCTTGCGCGCGGCGTTCAGCTCGTGGTCGATATAGCGGGAGGGCTTGGCCACGAAAGGCAGCCAGGGTTCAATGTCGATGGCGGTCATGGCCTAAAGGGAGCGGATGTGGACCTTGACCCGGTGCTCAAAACCCCATTGCAAAAGAGTTTTGCAGGCAGGGTCGTCCTCCAGGTGGGGATGGGGGGATGGCTCCTTTTGGGAATCCCCGGTATTTTTGGCTGACAGATCCTCAAGCGTGTCGTCATAACGGCATTCCTGGAGATAGAACCTGTCTCCGGGACGCAGCAGGGCCTGGATGCGGGCAATGTCCTCCCAGGAAAAAAGCAGATCAAAGAACGTTGTGCGGAATTCATATTCCATGCCGCTTGCGCGAAGCAGATCCATGCTTTTCAGGATATTCTGGACATCGATATCCGCGCGGATCACAACGGGATACAGGTCCAGCGGCGCCTTGAGGTCCATGGCCCAATAATCCACCAGCTTTTTATCTGCCAGTTCTCTGATCACGTCTGGATTGGATCCGTTGGTATCCATTTTGATCAAATAGCCCATTTTTTTGATCTTTCTGGTGAATCGGACCAAATCCGGCTGGCAGGTGGGTTCCCCTCCTGTGATGACCACTGCGCCGAGTTTTCCTTTGCGCCGGGAGAGGAAATCCAGCACCTTCGCGTTCTCCCATGCCGGGGAAAACCTCTCGGGATCGACCAATTCGGGATTGTGGCAATAGGGGCAGCGGAAATTGCAGCCCTGGGTGAAGATGATCGCGGCCAGCTGCCCGGGATAATCAAGCAGGGAAAATCTCTGGAAACCGCCGATCTTCATCGTTCTGCCTCTCTCTAAAGGATATGGTGCTGCTGGTCCGGATCCTGATGATCGACCCTGGCGGAGCGGCTGCTCTTGATGGGATCGAAGGTCGTGCGCAGCTTGAATTCCGCCTGTTTGCCCTCGTTCCATTGGGAGACCGGGCGCAGATAGCCGACAATGCGTGAAAAAACCTCCGTGGGGCGGTGGCATTTGGGGCAAATCGGCTGTTCACCAACGAGATAGCCGTGCTGGGGACAAATGCTGAAAGTGGGTGAAAATGTGAAATAGGGAAGTTTATAGTTGCTGCAAATGGTGCGGACGAGCTTTTTGATGCTTTCTCCGTGCTCGACCCTCTCCCCGCCGAATACATGCAGCACCGTTCCGCCGGTATATTTGGTCTGCAGTTCATCCTGGAGGTCCAGGACCTCGAAGATGTCATCGGAGAAATTCACCGGCAGTTGCGATGAGTTCGTGTAAAACGGGGTTTCAGACCGGCCATTCGCGCTGATGATATCCGGAAAGAGCTTTTTATCCAGGATCGCCAGCCGGTAGCTGGTCCCTTCCGCGGGCGTGGCCTCCAGATTGTAATTGCATTCTGTTTCCTCCTGGAAATCCACCAGCCGCTTGCGCATGTAATCCATAACCTTTAGGCTAAACTCGCGCCCCTGCGGATTTCCCAGGTTTTTCCCCAAAAAATTCAGGCAGGCCTCGTTCATCCCGATGATGCCGATGGTGGAAAAGTGGTTCTTCCAATACTGCAGGAAGCGCTGGTAGATCTTGTCCAGATAGAAGCGGGTGTAGGGATAAAGCCCGTTCTGGGTGTAGCGTTCCAGGATCTTACGCTTGATCTCCAGGCTGTTCCTGGCGATTATGAGGTTTTCCTCGAGAATGGCAAAGAACTCCTCCTCGCTATGGGCACGGTAACCCATGCGCGGCAGGTTCAGGGTCACAACGCCAATCGAGCCTGTCAGCGGATTGGCGCCAAAAAGCCCTCCGCCGCGGGCTTCGAGCTTGCGCGTGTCCAGCCTCAGGCGGCAACACATGGAGCGGGCGTCGTTGGGATCCATGTCCGAATTGACGAAATTGGAAAAATAGGGGATGCCATATTTTGCCGTGGCCTCCCACAGGTATGTCAGGCGCGGGTCGTCCCAATCAAAGCCCTTGGTGATGTTATAGGTCGGGATGGGAAAGGTGAAGACCCTTCCCTTGGCGTCGCCTTCGATCATGACCTCCAGAAAGGCCTTGTTGATGATATCCATCTCCGCCTGGAATTCGGCATAGGTGACCTCCTGCCTTTCCCCTCCGATCACGACCGGCTGGTCCTTGAACATATCCGGGGGTTGGAGGTCCAGGGTAATGTTGGTGAAGGGCGTCTGAAAACCCACGCGGGTGGGGACGTTGATATTAAAGACAAATTCCTGCAGAGCCTGTTTTACCTCCTCGTAATCCAGACCATCATAGCGGATGAAGGGCGCCAGAAGGGTGTCAAAATTGGAAAAGGCCTGGGCGCCGGC
>CAYRVG010000167.1:0-11950 GCA_964427765.1 uncultured Candidatus Cloacimonadota bacterium | reverse complement strand
GGAAAACTGCCCGCCGTCATGGCGGTCAGGCAACTGCTCGAAAATTAAGTCTGTCATCCCGGGCTCCGACCCGGGATCCAGAAGAGCCCTGAAAGGGCGGCACACCCATAGCGAGGGCGCGTAAGCCCCTCGTCAAGGTCAAAGACGATCCTAACCCCTTGCGGGCGACACAAAGCGTAACGCGGAAAAACACGGAAAATAACGGAAAGGCACGGATCCTTAATAGATCAGGGAGGAACAGGATGCTAGGGATGATCGGGATCCTTGTACGTAGCGCATGATTCCACGTGGCGTAGGATTCCAATCATGCGGAATGTACCGGTGCTTGCCAAGCCCCGGAGGGGCGGCACACGTAGCGTAGGACTCCGATCCTGCGGGTCATAGAGCCCCGGAGGGCGCCACACGTAGCGTAGGATTCCGATCCTGCGGAATGTTAACTGCGCCTGCCGAAGCGCCGATCCCTGCGTCATCCCGGGCTTCCAGGGTCCTCGCCGCGCAACTTGTTGCTTGGTGTGGTTTTTCTGCCGGCTTCCAGTTCCCAGGAACGTCAAGCGTCCCCGCTTGACAGGCTTCGCAGAAGCCTTTGTAGAAAAGCCCCGAAGGGGCGACACACTCATAGCGAGGTCGCGTGAGCCCATCGTCTGTATGCGAATGCTCGAACGAGCCCCTTGGGGCGGAACAAAGGACGTAACGCGGAACGCGGAAAAGATTGGGAAAGAAAAGTCAAGTATTTAGGATGATTGGTTATAAGTTTTTATTTTATAATTTCAGGATGGGCGTCGCGAGACCTGGCGGATGGCCTCAAAGAGAACGATCGAGACAGAATTGGAGAGGTTGTAGGAACGGATCTTATCGGACATGGGGATGGTGATGAGCTGTTCGGGGTATCCATCCAGGAGGTTTTGAGGCAGGCCGCATGATTCCGGGCCGAAGACAAAGATGTCCCCCGGTTCGTAGCGGACGTCGCAATAGTGGCTTTCCGCCTTGGTGGTGCAGAGGAAGATCCGCTTTTGGGGGAAAGCGCCGAAGATCTCCCCGATATCCTTGTGCAGAATGAGATCCAGGCGCGGCCAGTAATCAAGCCCGGCGCGCTTGAGGGCTTTATCCGTTAAAAGAAACTTACAGGGCTGGATGATGTGGAGCGTGGAGCCGGTGCCGACGCAGATTCTGCCTATGTTCCCCGTATTCGCGGGGATCTCCGGCTCGTAAAGGACAACATGGAAACCGGCCCGGGTTATGTTTATCATCTCAGTATATCGAGCGCAGCGTGAACTTTCGCTCCCAAGCCCGCAGCATCCGGGGCAGATCCCGGCGAATGAATTCCTCGTCCAAAAGGTGATTTGTAGTGAAAACATCAAGGGGGATGTAAGCAAAATCGTGGGGGAGAGGGGCGCGGCCGTTCACAGGCAGCATACCCAGTTTGAACATCACAAATTGCTGGGTTTCCGCTGAAATGAGGAATTCGAGGAATTTCACGGCCGTTTCGCGGTTGGGGGCGTTTTTACGGACCGCGGCGGATCGCACATACTGGAAACTGCCTTCGCGGGGAATGATGGACTTGAGATGAGCTTCCGCGGGATCGAATCCGGCGATCCAGGCGGGTGTGCTGTCAAACCCCAACATCAAAGCGCATTCGCCGTTCCGCAGGGCAGCCAAAGCTTCGAACCGACCGGCATACACCTTGCGCACATTCTTGCGGAGGCTGTTCAAAAGCTGCTCATATCCTTCTTCTCCAAAGATGGAAACAAACCACAGCAAGGAGCTTCGCCCAAGGTCGCTGGTTGAAGCATCGCAGAGCGCCAGTTGCGCGTAATACCGGGCATCCTGCAATTCACCAAAAGATCGGGGCGGCTGGGGAAAAACTTCGGAATTGTAGAGGATGGATAGATTGGCAAAGGCAAAGGGGATAAACCTCTGGTTCGGGTCCCTGGGTATCCCGCGCCTGATCTCCCGCAGTGAGATCTCCGGCAGGGTGTCAAAGGTTTGGGATAGTGAATCCGACATGATGAAAGTATTGGCGATGCCAAGCACAAGATCGACCTCATCAGGATTGGCCTCATCGTTGAGGGAAGTGAGCAGGGTGGGCAGATCCGGGAACAGGGTAAGGTGGAGGTCAGTGTTGTTTCTGAGGGCAAATTCCCTCAGGACGGCGGCTTCGAAACCCGTGTCCCGGATATCCCGCGGCGCGTAAACATTGAGCTCTGAGGCAGGGCCAACCTTTTCTGCGTCGATCTTTTCTTTGGGGTTGCAGGAAGCCAAAGAGAGAAAAATCGCCAGGAATGAGAGAAGAATGGCTTTGAAACGGGTTTTTCCTGAATTGTCCGGGCACGGGTAACGCTCAAGCATGCTCTGCATCGCCGGGATCCGGTCAATACCCTCCCAGCAGTACCCAGGCCACGAAGAAATCCATCACCAGGATGAGAACCGAGCTGTACACAACGGTCAGGGTCGTGCTGCGCCCAACCCCCTCGGCCCCGCCCGTGGTGCGGTTGCCGAAAAAGCAGCCGAGGGAAGTAATGATAAAGCCAAATACTATGGATTTGATGATCCCGCTGAGCAGGTCAAAGGTCTCGAAATAGCTGCGCATGTTGCGGAAGAAACTGTGGAAATGGATGCCGTAGCGCAGCCAGGAGAAATACCAGGCGCTGAGAACCCCGATCAGATCGGCGTAAACCGTCAGGATGGGGAAGGCGAGCAGGCCGGCCGTGATCCTCGGCATATAGAGGAATTCAGACGGGGACACGCTCATGCTGTGGAGGGCGTCAATCTGTTCGCTGACCCGCATGGAACCGATCTCCGCGGATATTGAGGCGCCGACCTTTCCGGTCATGACAAGCCCGGTGAGTACCGGGGCCAGTTCGATCATGGTCGATTTGCCGATCAAAACACTCAAAAGATACAGCGGAACGTAGCCCTTGGATTGATACACGGCCTGCAAAGCCGTGACCAGACCCGTAAAAGCAGCTGTAAGGGTGATCAGGAAGAGGGAGTCATAACCGATGCGTTTTAGCTGGATGACGAATTCAAGACGCCTTTTGAAGAATTTGGGCAGGCTTTTCAAGACCCCGCCGATGAAGATCGCGTATTCCCCGATCCCGGCCAGGAAACTAATGCTCATGAGTGGTGTCTATATTACGGAAGAGGGTGTATTCCGGGACAAAACCCAGCTCTGTATGCCCGGTTGCCCCATGCCTGTTCTTGCCCACGATTATCTCCGCGATGCCCTGTTTTTCGGATTTTTCCTTGTAGTAATATTCGTCCCGGTAGATGAACATCACGAGGTCCGCGTCCTGTTCGATCGCTCCGGATTCGCGCAGGTCCGCCAGCCTGGGCCTTTTATCCTCACGGCTTTCCAGCAGGCGGTTGAGCTGGGAAAGCGCCACCACGGGTATCTTCATATCCTTGGCAAGGATCTTGAGGGCGCGGGATATCTCCGCGATCTCCTGTTGGCGGTTGTCCTTGTCCCTGGGCAGGGTCATCAATTGGAGGTAATCGATGATGACCAGGTCCACCCCACCCAGTTCCGCGGCCAGGCGCCTGATCTTGGCACGTATCTCCAGGGGTGTGTTCGTTCCCGATTCGTCGATGAATATCTTCTTTGTGGAGAGCACTTCCGAGGCCTGCATGATCCGGATCAGCTTTTCCTCGTTCATGCCATAACCCTTGAGCATGGCGTCCATATTCACTTCCGCCGCGCTGCTGAACATGCGCATGATGACCTCATCCGCGGCCATTTCCATCGTGAAAATCGCGACTTTCTTGTTCAGATTCACGGCGGCGTGGGAAGCAATGTTCATGGCCAGCGAGGTCTTGCCCATGGCGGGGCGCGCGGCGATGATGATGAATTGCCCGGGCCGGAAACCTCCGGAAATCTTATCCAGTTCCCCGAATCCGCTGGAAACCCCGACCACGGGGACCTTCGTGGAGGCGATCTGGTCTATCGTGTCGATGACCTCGGTGGTGATCTCATCGATGCGTACAAAACCCTGGTGTTTGGGCAGCTCCGCCAGGGAGAAGATCCTCTGTTCGGCTTCGTCCACAATGGTCTTCACGGGTTGCGGCGAACTGTAGCAGGATTCTATGATGCCGTTGCAGGCCAGGATCAGATGGCGCAAGAGGGCTTTTTCCGTTACGATGGTGAGGTGAAAATCAAAATTGGCGCTGGAGATGACGAAATCGGCGATCTCGTTGATATAAGGTACATCCCCCGCCTTTTCGAGGATGTTGTTGCGCTTCATCCGGTCAACGAGTGTGACGGGATCCACCTCTATCCCTTCGTTGAAAAGTTCGCAGATCGTGCGGAAGATGAGTTTATGGGCGGTGCGGGAAAAGAATTCCTCCTTGATGAGTTCGATCCCTTTGCTGACCATGCCGGAATCGACGAGCATCGCTGAAAGGATCGCGGCTTCGGCGTTGACGTCCGTGGGCAGGCTGCGTTCAGAAACCTGGGTGACTTCCTTTGGTGTGCTATCCTTCCTTGGCATGTCAGTTCCCTTTAAGTTTAGCTTTCAGGGCTTCGGCGACACAGGGAGGGACAAAATCATCGAGATTGCTGCCCAGCTCTGCCAATTGGCGGATCGTCGAGGATGAAAGATACATATAGCGGAGGCTGGGCACCATGAAGATGGTTTCAATATCCGGATTGAGCTTGGTGTTTGTGAGGGCAAGGGAGAGCTCGTATTCAAAATCCGAAACCGCACGCAGACCCCGGATCATGATCCGGCAGCCTTGGGATCTGGCAAAATCCACCACCAAACCTTCAAACTTGAAGACCTGAACGTTTGGTAAATGCTGGGTGGCCCCCAGGCAGAGGTCATACCTCTCATCAAGGCTGAAAAGGCTTTGTTTGGCGGTGTAGGAGGCGACTCCAAGGATAACCTGGTCAAAAAGCTTGGCAGCCTTTTCCAAAATGTTTATGTGTCCCAGGGTGATCGGATCGTAAGTGCCGGGATATATTGCCTTGTCGCTCATTTCAGGGCCTGCCTGCGGATCTTCTCAATGTCGGCAATTTCCTTGGGAATTTTGGCTGAGAGGTTTTTGTGGCCTCTTTTGGTGACCAGGATGTCATCCTCAATGCGGACCCCGATCTTCTCTTCGGGCATATAGATGCCTGGCTCAACCGTGATAATGTTACCTTCTTCCAGAACAGCCTCCCGGCCGCCCAGATCATGGGTGTCCAGCCCCAGGAAATGGCTCACGCCGTGCATATAATATTTGCCTATCTCTTCAGGGCCTTTGATCAGTTTCAGTTTGATCATTCCCTTTGCGAGGAGATTCCTGGTTTCCTGTTGCAGAGCTGAAAGTTTTACCCCGGGTTTGATCAGGGCAATGATCTTTTTCTGTACATCGAGCACAAGGGAGTATATTTGCTTTTGCCGGGCGGAGAAACTCTTTCCTATGGGGAAACACCGGGTGATGTCCGCGCTGTAGCCATTGCAGCCAGCCCCGACGTCCATGAGGACCATTTCTCCCGCTTTGATGCGGCATTCATTTCTTTCGTAATGGAGGGTTGCGGCATTGATCCCGCTGGCGATTATCGGCGAAAATCCCCAGTGCTTCAGCCCGCTGATCTGCATCCGGTAAAACAGGAGTGCCTCGAGTTCGTATTCCATCATGCCCTGGCGGGCATTCTTCCAGATATCCTTGATCCCTTCGCCCGTGATGTCTATCGCCCGTTGTAGTTGCTTGATCTCCCAAGCATCTTTGATCTTCCTCAGGGGTGTGACCAAATCATCGATCCGGCGGATCTCTATCCGCGGTTCTCTTGCCCTGAGGGGTTCGAGCATGAACATCGGATGGGTGGGGGGCATGTTCAGAGAGGCGTGTCCCAGGTTGGCATGGATCTTCCTGAGCGCCGAAGCCATTGCCTGGAGCACGGTGTAAAACTCATCCAGATATTTGACCTGTTTGATGCCACTTATCCCGCTCGCTTCATCAGGCTGAAGTTTTTTGCCTTCCCAGACCACCCTGGCGGGGTCAGTGCGCTCCACGAACAGGAATTCCTGCACTGTATCATTGATCCGCCCGGTTAAGTATATCAGTTTGGGTTCATCCAACCCTGTGAAATAAAGAAAGTTTTTGTCCTGGGAAAATTTGTCAAGGTTTCGTTTATGATTGGCAAAGATGACCACTGCTTCGCCGTTTGCCAGCTTTTCCGCCAATTTCTCACGTCTTGCTTTTGTCGTTTCAGATATCATAATTAGTCCTTTTTCAATGTTGCATCCCTGTGCAATTTTTTTAGTTCGTCCTTGCCCTTTTCGCCCTTGTTGAAAGTGGAGAAATTCAGGCGCAGGGTCTGGTTGGCAACAACTTCCCGCTCATAGAGGTAATGGACATTCTGGCTTGAATCCAGGACCTTGACGTCCCAGATCCCCTCCGTTACGGTCCAAAGAGTGCTATCCGCCGGCGCGAGATTGCCGCTTAGGTCATTTCCGCCCCAGCTGGGATCATCGGATGGTGAGATGAAGATTTCGTTCAGAACTGTATCGCCACTGTCATTGAAGAATTTTATGGCCCCTCCGTCCGGACTTATATCAAACGTTTTGACCAGATTTTGCCGCACTTCAATGGATATGGAATTGGGAAACACGTAATCGCCGATATAGCTGATCTCAACTGTTTTGTTTTCGGGGTAAAACTGCGACCTGTTTGCCCAGGCTACCATGTGCCAGGGCTCAGAATTATCGACACTCGCGTATAAATCCGAGGCAGTCCGGTTGCGTATTCTCAGTTCACCGTTCACCGCGCAGCCAGATAGCAGAAATACCAGCAACCCTCCCACCAACAGGAACAGTGAACATTTCATGGCTTGATCTGAGCTAGGAATTTCCAGCAGCTTTTTTACGGGAAGATATGCTCTCCACCATTTCGTATTCAGGATCACTGCTGTTTTTTACGACGTCTGCCGTGATCCTGCAGGAACGGACTTTCTCCAGGTCCGGGATGTCATACATGATCCGGAGCATGAATTTTTCCATTATGGAGCGGAGTCCACGTGCGCCCGCCTTTTGCTTGATGGCTATCGCGGCTATCTCACGCAGGGCTTCTTCGTCAAAACCAAGCTCCACGCCGTCCAATTCAAAATACTTTTTGTACTGGCTGCAGATGGCATTTTTTGGTTTGACGAGGATATCGATCAAAGCTTCCTCATTGAGTTCATGCAAAGCGCAGAGGACCGGCATTCTGCCGATCAACTCAGGTATCAGACCATAGGCGAGCAGATCGTGGGGTACAGTATGCTCAAAGATATTGTGGTCTTCGGTGACCCTGCCCAGTTTGACGTCAAAACCTATGGCTTTCTTATCCAGCCGTTGCTGAATGATCTTTTCGAGCCCGAAAAAGGCACCGCCGGCAATGAACAGGATGTTCTTTGTATCCATCTCGATGAAGTCCTGCTGGGGATGTTTCCTTCCACCTTTGGGGGGAACGTTGACCTTTGTCCCCTCCAGTATCTTGAGGAGGGCCTGCTGGACCCCTTCTCCGGAAACGTCTCTGGTAATGGAAGGAGTTTCGGATTTCCGGCTGATCTTGTCTATCTCATCTATGTAAACGATTCCGCGTTCTGCCTTGGCTACGTCGTAATCGGCGGACTGCAGAAGGCGTACCAGAATATTTTCCACGTCCTCACCCACATAGCCTGCCTCAGTGAGGGTCGTGGCATCCGATATGGCGAACGGGACCTTGAGAAAGGTTGCCAGGGTCTGCGCTATGAGGGTCTTGCCGCAGCCCGTGGGCCCGATCATCATGATGTTGCTTTTTTCCAGATCCACATCGTCCTTTTTTGTTTGGCGGAAGATCCTTTTGTAATGGTTGTAAACCGCCACCGAAATGATCATTTTCGCCTGTTCCTGCCCGATCACGTATTGATCCAGATATTGCTTTATCTCGCTGGGTTTGGGCAGATCCATGGCCTCGTCTTCGGGCTCGGGTGTGCTGGAGGCAATGATGTTGTGACACATCAAAATGCATTCATCGCAGATGTTCCCGGCAATGCCGCGGATCAGGGTCTTCACTTCGCTCTCGTTCCTGCCACAAAAGGAGCAACTCAAATTCTTGAATTTATCCAAGAAATCCTCCCTTGAGTTTTGATATTATTTGTTCACTCATATGTCATTCAATACTTATGCCGAAATCCCGTCAAGTTATTTCCGGTTTTCGATCACTTCGTCTATGATGCCGTATTTTTTGGCTTCCTGGGCGTCCATGTAAAAATTGCGGTCCGTATCCTCGATCAGTTTTTTCAGGGTCTGACCCGTGTGCTTATGAAGGATGTGGTTCATCCTTTCCCGCAAATAAAGGATCTCTTTTGCCTGGATCTCAATATCACTGGCCTGGCCCTGTGCTCCGCCCAGAGGCTGATGGATCATTATCCTGCTGTTTGGAAGGGCGGTGCGTTTACCCGTATGGCCCGAGGCAAGCAAGAGCGCGGACATACTCGCGGCCTGGCCGATACAGATGGTGCTCACGTTCGGCTTGATGTACTGCATGGTGTCATAGACGGCCAGTCCGGAAGATATCACTCCTCCGGGACTGTTGATATACATATAGATGTCGCGTTCCGCATCCTCGCCTTCCAGATGCAACAACTGCGCCACAATGGAGTTCGCGAGGTTATCCTCGATAATTCCGCTCACAAAGACGATCCGGTCCTTAAGCAAGCGGGAATAGATGTCGTAAGCACGCTCGGTGCGGCCTATCTGTTCAATGACCATGGGGATGTAATTCACTTTTCCTCCTTGGTTGTTGTATCTTCAGATGATTCTTCGCCATCTTGTCCGGGAGCTTCTTCAGGTTGTTCCTCAGGTTCAATGAATTCACTCTTGGAAGCTATGTCCCTCAAAATAAAATAGGTTTTGGCCGATTCCTTGAATTCATCCTTGGAAAGGGCTTCGGAATTCTGCTCTTTGTAGGCGCCAACGCTTTTATCCTCAAGTATGGCCCTGTGTTCAATGTATTCATCCAGCATTTCATCTGTCAGATCCAGGGATATTTGTTCCCGCAGGGCTTTGATAATATACATGGAAGTCATTTCCTGGACAATATTCTGAATGTAGTACTGATAAAGTAACTCACGGTATTTGGGATCCAGATTCTGGACTTGTTCGTCAACGATGTATCTCAAGGTTTTCGAAGGCAGGGGGAAAGGGTTGTCCTTGAATATCTTTCCAATGATGGCGCCATTTTCACCCTCAATGTTGCGGTGTTCAACGTTCAACCGCATATCCTCGGATATCCTGGCGCGCATTTCCGCCAGGTTCTCAAAATCCATGTCTTTGGCAAATTCGTCATCGAGGTCCGGTTTTTTGAACCTCAATATCGAGTTTACGATCATCCTGCAGGGATACTTGGCATCGCTGTCCAGGATGAGCTCTTTATCCATGCTGAGGAGCTTTATCTGCGAACCTGTCAACTCCATTTCCAGGGTGTCTCCGGTTTTGACTCCAACCAATTCTTTGAACGACCGCTGGGGAAGTTCCTCACCAGCATACAGATCCACAGTGCAGGTGTGGTTTTGGCCTTCAGATTCAAAGATAAGTTCCGCGTTCACCTTGTCATTGTCCTGTGCTGTGTCAACATCGATCGCGGTTGTGTTTTCCTCTGCCAGTTTGTCGATGAACTTTTCAACTTCTTCTTCCAGGATCAACCCTCTGAAGGGAACTTGCAGGCCTTCTGTCTGTTTGATCTCAACATTTGGTTCGTGCTCGATTTCGATCTTGATGATCATGTCATTTCCAGGGTTCCATTCAAGTTCCTTCACTTCCGGATACATCAAAAAATGGATGTCGTGCTCGCGCGCGGCTTCACTGAAAACTTCATCCACGTAATCCTTTTCAAAATAATCCTTGATCCTGTCTCCGTGAATTCTGGATACCATGCTCAGCGGCGCCTTCCCCTTGCGAAATCCGGGAACTTCCATATTCTTTGCCGCCTTGTTCAGATATTTCTGATAGGCCTCATCAACCTTCTGCGTCTCCACTGTAAGGTTGATCTCCTTTGATGTTGGGTTCAATTGTTTAATCTCTATTTGCACGTATACTCCTAAATGTTGGTGCGAAAGAGGGGATTTGAACCCCTACAGGAAAAACCTACTGGATCCTAAGTCCAGCGCGTCTGCCAATTCCGCCACTTTCGCACTTAATTATGATTATAACCTAATTTATTAATGATGGTCAGGTTTTTTAACCGGGCTCCGATGTCAAGAAATGAGTTCTGAATTGTCAATGAGACGTGTGTTGCCGATGAAGACCGCGAGCAAGATCCGGGCATTGCTGGTTACCCGTTTCAATTCCTTTAGAGTGTCAGCATCGACAATGGAAACATAATCGATCCTCCCCTTGGCATCATGGATGATCTTTTTGACCGAGTCTAAAATGACACCCACATCTGCTACGCCGCTTTGAACCATTCTCTTGGCTTGATTTATTGACTTCTGAAGGCATAGGGCTCTCTGCCGCTCGGCATTGGAGAGATATATGTTGCGTGAACTCATGGCCAGACCGTCTTCTTCACGGATTATCGGGCAACGCTCGAGTGAAGTTTCCACATTCAAATCCTTGAGCATTTTGTCCAACACGACGATCTGCTGATAATCCTTCAGACCCATGAAAAGTTTGTCCGGTTTGATGATGTTGACCAGTTTCAAAACTATCGTTGCGACTCCGCGAAAATGACCGGGACGGCTTGTTCCGCAGAGGATATCTGACAATCCGGTTACCTCAACCCAGGTTTTGTAATCCGGCGGATACATTTCTGATTTGTCAGGAATGAAAACGTAATCCACGTTATGGTTTCTTAGCATTCCAAGATCACGTTCGATATCCCGGGGATAGTTTCCCAAGTCTTCCTGGGGACCAAACTGGGCTGGATTTACAAATATCGAGACAACCGTCTTGTCGCAATTAGATTTACTTCGTTCCACCAGGGACAGGTGACCCTCATGAAAATAACCCATCGTAGGAACAAGGCCCAGTTCCTGTTCTTCAGGAAGTTCGGCAAGTTTTGCGCGAATATCGCTGATGGATCTGAAAATCTGCATTAACCGACCGGCCTGTTATGTTCATCCAGCAGGATTATTTTGGGGGTGTGCTTCTCTATCTCAGTTTCGTCCAGCAATCCGTAATTGACCACTATGATCCTGTCACCTTCATGCACCAGACGGGCCGCGGCGCCGTTTATTCCGATCTTCCCGCTACCTCGCTCGCCCTTGATAATATAGGTTGTGAGCCGTGCGCCATTCGTGATGTCATACACATCAACTCGCTCCGATGGGCGCATGCCGGATAAATCCAGCAATTCCTCGTCGATCTCGATGCTGCCGATATAATTCAGGTCACACTCTGTGACGGTAGCGCGGTGTAGTTTGGCTATAAGCATATATCTAAGCATTTTATACTCCGTAAAATATTCTTTACAATCCAAAGAAATCAGCCTCAGTCTGCTGTCAATCTAAATATATGGGTCTTGCTGCTGTAGTATCAATGCTGTTTCAATACTTTCGGCCCATGAAACATGAACCTTCCCCAGGATCGGATATGCAGCGCGGTTGCAGGGTTGGAAAAAAATTGCATAATCCTAAAACCAACTTAAATTATAAGATAGACGAAAGAGATGTCTCTGGTGTCAGAAATTGCAAAAGATTTGTGTTGACATTAAATCAGGGGTATTTTTTGTGGCAAAACCTGCGTGGCTAATGTTACGCAGAAATTGATCTTTCAAAGTTTATAGAGTGCTATAGAGGTTTGTGCGAGCCAATAAGTCAATAAAACATTAAGTAAATGATGGAGAGTTTGATCCTGGCTCAGGACGAACGCTGGCGGCGTGGATTAGGCATGCAAGTCGAACGGTATCACACCTTCGGGTGTGAGAGAGTGGCGAACGGGTGAGTAACACGTAGGTTATCTACCCCTAAGCGGGGGACAACCCAGGGAAACTTGGGCTAATACCGCATGTG
>CAYRVG010000166.1:0-4200 GCA_964427765.1 uncultured Candidatus Cloacimonadota bacterium | reverse complement strand
GCCAAACACTCCGAACTGATGAACGCCTGCCACATGCGCAAACGCGAATTCTCCGAGGCCATCGCCAGCCTCATCGACCGCGAGGCCGTCACCGTGGAGGCCTACGGCGAATACCGCAATACGGGAAAAATGTACGTCCTCTGCAAAGAGATCATTGATTCATGGGAGTGAATGAGATGGATATGATAATTAGACCACCGCCATTGTCATCCCGGGCTTGACCCGGGATCCAGCTAAGAAATTGTATGATTGCCAGTATTGATCACAAATACCTATTCTATTTTCTGAGATTGCTTTTATTTATGGGATTAGGGACTGTTATTTGTTTCCATTAACAAAAAAGTGTCTCCCCCTCTTGCTTTATTCACATATCTCAACCAGTTCCCGGAAAGTATTGATCTTGTTCTTGGAAAAAACATCATCTTTCACAAATAACGGAATGATCTCCAATTTATCCTGTCTGCTGTTCACGTCATCACACCACTGTTCCAGTCGCGCTCTTTTCAGAGCTACTTCAATATCCTCCAGTCCCTTTGTTTCCACAATATAAAGCTTCCCATCCTCTGTTTTGACGAAAAAATCCGGGTAATAGTTGGATATGCTGCCATCAGAGCGGATGTAATCGATCCTGAAATGCACCGCCAGATAATTCTTGGCATAGGAAACCACATCTGGGCAACTTTCCAGGAAGGAGGCAAACTCCAGTTCAAAATGGCTGTCTCCGATGATCTTGTTAAACACGCTCTTTTTCGGAATGGTGAAAGCCTGTTCCTTGACCACGAAAGGACGCACTTCTTTCAGCTTTATGTGATCTCGAATCTCCGCGCTGCCCTTATCTTTGACTGTCAGAGCATTGATCTTCCTGGTAAAGGTATCGACGATCATCCGGCTTACGGCAACTTCTGAAAGATTGCGCAGAGTATTCAGGTCGTCTATTTCCACGGGTCGTTCAAAGAGGTAGTTTTGGATAAAGTCCTTCACCAATCCATGCAGAATGTCAAATCCGCTCACCAGGCGCATTTCCTTCATGATCACGTTTGTGAAGTAGCCGATCACCGCGCGATAATCCGTCACTGCTCGGGAATCAATATAGGTGGTATGGGTAACTTCTCCCGTTGTGATATCGTGGAATACGATTGCTCGCTGCTCTTCAGGAGAATATTGCTTATATACAAAGGTTTGGTTGCCAAATTCCGCCGGATTAAGTTCCTCCAGGTTTTTATACTCCCGGTAAATCCTGGGTGAGAGCGAAGGAATTTCGATATCCAGTTTGTCGATGTCTTTCTTCTCGTTTTCCCGGTCAACTTCGATAATGATCGGAGCGATGGGGCTTGTTCCAGCTCCCATAGGCTTGTATTCAAGCTGCACGCCTTCGCTCTGGATCGATTCCACAAAGTCCATAAACGCGTCTGTACCCACCACGCTTACATACTCCACAGCCTCGATCCCTGGATACATTCTGCGCAAACCCCGCCCCAATGTTTGCTCTGGCAGAATATTGCTTTTGGCAGAATACGCTCTGAGGCCAACAATGGTGGTCACATTGCGCACATCCCATCCCTCTTTGAGCATCAGCACAGAAATGATCGCCTTGTATGGACTATCCCAGCCATCAATGGAATTGGCTGCTTTACGCAGTATTTCCAATTCTTCTTTGCTCTTTTTACTTTCTGCTTCTGAGATATCCCCGTTGTTGTTCGTATGGATGGTCAGGATCGCATCCTTGAATTCAGGATAGGTGTTGGCAAGATAATTGGCGACGTCGTCGCAGTTTCTGGTATCATCTGTCATGATAAAGAGAATGGCCTTCTTGCCCATCTTCTCATGCTCAGGTTTAACCTTCTTCCATTCTTCGACACCCAGTTCAATATAATCGGCATAACGCTCGGTGAAACGGCTGCTCTGTCTTTCCCCCAGCTTGGACCGGCTGGCAAAATCCGGAAGGGTGGGGTGTTTCACCACGTTCTGGGTGATTGCCTCCACCAGAGGATAATCGCATACAGTTTGCACGAAGATCGCACCATTGTTTTTTTTGGGCGTGGCGGTGAAATCCAGTTGTAGAGATAACTTCCTGTCTTTTTGTTTCAAGCGGTTGTGAATGTCCTGGATGGATTTGAACCACGCCATTTTGGGATCGTGGATATGATGAGCTTCATCGTTGATAACCATAAGTTCATCGATCTCACGCACGATCACGCCCAAATCGATCTTGGAATCATTGGTCCTGCCCACAGGCCTGCATCCCAGGAAATAATTTTCCAGATCATCATCCTCAAAGCTGGGTTCATCCTCGCTTCCGGCATAGACCCGGTGGATGTTGGTCAAAAATAGATTTCCTGTTTTACGCACGATCGAGACGTCGTCCTGGATATGCAGGGTTATCTGAAAATCATCCTGCCAGTTTTGACCCTCATAGCCATTATCGGGCAGTAGCGGGTCGTTCCAGAATATCTTCAAACCGTCAAAATCCGCCCGCAGCCTGTCCAACACGATGATATTGGGCGCGATGAGCAGGAAGTTGCGTGATAGTCCGGAATCCTCTTCATAAAGCTTATGATAATAACACCAGGTGATCGCCATACTGATCACCTTGGTCTTTCCGCTTCCGGTGGCCATCTTGGTCACAAAGCGCAGCCAATCTTCGTCAAACATACCCGTGGACACCGCTCCCGATGAATCGAAACGCAGCAGGTCATACTTATCTTTCACGCCTGCCACTTCATACAGATAGATTATGGTTTCGATCGCTTCTCTTTGGGCAAAGTAATATTGCCATGCTTCCTGGATACCGTCCGGCCTTGTGATCAGATGCTCGGTTTCAAACCACCAGGTCAGAAGAGCCTTGCTTGTATCCGATGCACCATCATAGCGATTATCCCGCCAAGCGGCAATATCCTTGCGGATCTTGTGCACCAGAGGCGGCAAAAGCTTTTCATAGCTTGAATCCCGCAGTTCTTCATCCGCCGGGAACCAGCGAATATCAGGTTTCAGTATCGCGTAGGGGGATCCAGGGAAATCAGGATGGATGGCCATTACTTTCCTCCCTCAAGTTTCTTTACTGTTCTGGCTTCCACCAAAAGCGTCATCTGCTGGATGGCGACTTGGTTCAGTTTCTTGAGTCTTTCCGGCTGGCTCATGCCCTCATTGATAAAGTGGGCATTCAGGCTTTCCAGATTGGAGAGGCAGATCAATTGGGCTGTATCGGCATAATCCCGGATATTGCCCTCGATATCAGGATTGGCCTCCCGCCACTGGGAAGCGGTCAGGCCAAACAAAGCCACATTGAGCACATCAGCTTCCTGGGCATAGATGATCCGGCTCTGCTTTTTGGTGATTTGGGGCGGGATCAGGTTCTCTTTAATCGCATCAGTATGGATGCGATAGTTGATACGGGCCAGGTTGCGCTTGATATCCCAATCCAGTTTCTGATACTCGGTGTCTTTGAGCCGCTGATAATCTTTGATCAGATACAGCTTGAATTCCACCGAGATCCAGGTGGCAAATTCAAAGGCTATGTCGCTGTGCGCATAGGTCCCTCCGTATCTGCCGGATTTGGATATGATACCAATGGCTCCAGTTTTCTCGATCCATTGCTTGGGCGTCAGGCCAAAACTATTCAGTCCGGCATTGATTCTAAACCCGTCGAATTCGACGGGATTAAAATCGGGGTTGTTGATCATTTCCCAGATTCCCAAATACTCCACTGTGTTGCGGTTGCGTATCCAGTTGCGGATCAGGTCGTCAGTGTTTTCATTGTCTTTGACCCGGGCAATATCGGTTAAGGAGATATAGTCTCCTACCGGACCCTTGATCACCCTGATTTCTCTTTTTTGCACAATTAGGGTACTCATCTCATCCTCCGATGTTCACATCGATTATCTTCATCGTATCGTTGCCAAAGATATCCACCACCTTGATCGCGATCTTCCGCCGCCCCTTCTCGCATTCTTTATAGGGTGTAACAAGTTCCAGGTTGCGGTCCTTGCGGGTGCGGAAACTCTGCCATTCATTTTCAAATACAAAATCTCCCGTCCAAGTCTCTTCATATTTTCCCGTGGCTTCGTTGAATGTGCGCACGATCTCCCGCTTGCTCTCAAAATCGAAATCCACGCTCCAATAGTCTATCCAGTCTGTCCATTTCTTGGTCAGCACATCCCGGCTCACGATTCCCGCCTTGTCTTTGCTCACCTTGATTATCTG
>CAYRVG010000165.1:0-6414 GCA_964427765.1 uncultured Candidatus Cloacimonadota bacterium | reverse complement strand
AATTATGGAATAGATTGAAACCACAGCGAAATAGAGTTGAATGGAATGATCTGATGTGGATCTCAATGGTAAACTCAAAAATCTCTGTTCTCTCTGCTTCTCTATGGTGCATAATAGTATTTAGGAGTAATGAATGCCCAAGCTTATAACTGAACTCAATCACGAGGTCATCAAAAAGAATGCCAAGCGCTGCAAGGAACGGGGGATTATACTTCCCACGATCAGGCAGCAGATGTTTCCGGAGGAGATCCCGGAAGAGATAAAGAAAAAGATCCAGCCCGTGGGGCTTTGGGACGTCAATCCGCTCAACCTTTTCCGGATTACCTGGAAAAACGATATCAGGACTGGCCTGTTCGGGAATCCGGATTATTTTGAGATCCCCTCTTCCCTGACGGGCGTGAAAGCACGGATCATCGGCCTGGTGGGGAAATACTTTCCCACGGGCTCGCACAAGGTCGGCGCGGCCTACGGATGCATGGCGCCCCGCCTTTCCAGCGGAAGCTTCGATCCGGAATTTGACATCGCCGTGTGGCCCTCCACGGGCAATTACTGCCGCGGCGGCGCATTCGACTGCGCCCTGCTGGCCTGCCCGGCGCTTTCCATCCTGCCGGAGGAGATGAGCCAGGAACGCTTCGAATGGCTGCGCGAGATAGGCTCGAAGGTGATCGCCACCCCGGGCTGCGAATCCAACGTTAAGGAGATCTACGACAAATGCGACGAGCTGCGCCCGGATCCGCACAACGTGATCCTCAACCAGTTCGACGAATTCGGCAATCCTTTCTGGCACTACCACGTCACCGGCGACGCGATCAAGGAGGTCTGGGAACTTGTCAAAACGGATAGGAACCGCCTCAGCGCTTTCGTCAGCGCCACCGGTTCCGCCGGCACCATCGCCGCCGGGGATTTTTTGAAAAAGCATTTTCCCCTGATGAAAACCACTGCGTCCGAGGCCTATGAATGCCCAACCCTCATGGAGAACGGCTTTGGAGGCCACCGCATCGAGGGGATCGGAGACAAGCACGTCCCCTGGGTGCACAATGTGCGCCATACGGACGCCATCGCCGCCATCCGCGATGAAGACTGCATGCGCCTCCTGCGCCTCTTCAATGAACCTGAGGGCCACGAATTCCTGATAAAAGAGGGAATCCCGGAGGAAGTGGTCAAAAACCTTCCCTTGCTGGGAATTTCCTCCATCGCCAATCTGCTGGCCTCGATCAAACACGCCCGGTTCTTCGAGTATAACGAGGACGACATCGTCTTCACGGTGTTCACGGATTCAGCTGATCTCTATCAATCCCGCATCGAGGAACAAAGAAAGCTGAAAGGAGAATACAACCCGCTGCAGGCGGCCCTGGATTGGGAGGGACCCATCAAGTTCCAGCAAACGGACAACTTCAAGGAACTCAGATACTGGGACAGAAAACGCATCCACAACCTCAAGTATTACACCTGGGTGGAACAACAGGGCAAGACCTACGAGGAGATCCTCGCGCAGTGGGAACCTGAGTATTGGGTCGAGACCTTCGAGACCAACCTGGAAGAACTTGATGCCACGATCGATGCCTTCAATGCCCTCATGTGAGATAAGCGCCGTCATTCCGGCCTCGGGGAAGGGCGGACGCTTCGGCAGACCCAAAGCCAGGGCGGTTTACAAAGGCAAAACCTTTGCGGAGCATATCATCTCCACGCTGCGGCAGGCGGGGATCAAGAACCATTTTGTGGCTGATGTTTACGACACACCAGATATGCTTTCCACCCTGCGCCTTGCCTTCAGGGACATGGATTTTAGTGGCGCGAAAGGGTTTCTGATCTGGCCTGTGGACCATCCCTTTGTGCGGGCGTCAACAGTATCGAGCCTGTGCAAGGCCTTTATGGCCTCGCCCGATGCCGTCGTTCGCCCTTCATTTGAGGGGGCGCACGGGCACCCCGTCGTGATACCGGCCTGGCTGGACTTGAACCAGAATGACGCGGGAGAGGGGCTTGCCGGCCTCATGCGTGCCCAGGTTTGCACGATGATCGATGTCCCTGTCTCAGACAAAGCCATACTCCGCAACATCAACTATTTACGGGATCTGGAGGATTAATGGAACTAAAGGAAGTAATTTCCACGCGCCACAGTGTCAGGGATTTCCAGCCCGATCCCATTCCTCCGCATATTCTGGAGGATATCCTGGAGGCCGGGCGGCTCGCTCCCTCCGCCCAGAACCGCCAGCCCTGGCGCTACGTGGTTCTGCAGGATCCCGGTGACATCAAGTCCCTGGCGCTGCATTGCGGCTTGATCGGTCTTTCCAATTTCTTCATCCGCAAGGCCCCCTGCCTGATCATAGCCTGCGCAGATTCCTCCAAGAACCTGCGCATAAATGGACAGGACTATTATCTGGTGGATACCGCCATCTCTTTCCAGCAGATGGTTTTGACAGCCTGGAGCCACGGCGTGGGAAGTTGCTGGCTGGCCGCTTTCAGCGAAAAGAAGATCAGAGAATACCTGAAGCTGCCCAAAAAGTGGCGCGTCGTTGCCATGTCCCCCTTTGGCTATCCCGCGGGAAAGAAAAGCCTTTATACGAAAGCCCTAAGCAGCATTCCCCGCAGCAAGGACAGGCTGCCCCTGGAAAAGATCGTAATCTACTACGGGGAAAGGAATAACTGAAGGAAACATCTGCGCTCCACGGATTATTTTGATTGACACATACTCGTTGTATTTCATTTAGGTAAGAACATATAAGGAATTATAGTATGCCAATAAAACTGACTAGAGAATTCGTCCACAAACTGCCCAAGACGGACCTGCATGTCCACCTCGACGGCAGTGTGCGCATAGACACTTTGATAGACCTGGCAAGGGAAAACAAGATCAAATTGCCCAGCATGGATCCGGATAAACTGCATGAACTGATCGTCTGCGGCGATCACACCGTGAGCCTGGAGGATTATCTGCGCGGTTTCCCGATCGTGAATCTGGTGCTCCAGACCAAAGATGGCCTGACCCGGGCCGCCTATGAACTTGCCGAGGACGCGGCGCGCGAGAATGTCCGTTACATGGAGGTGAGGTATTCCCCTATCCTGCATACCAATGAAGGACTGAGGCTTACGGAGATCTCCCAGGCCGTGATCGACGGGCTGAGGATGGCGGAACGGGAATTCAACATCAAGACCGGCGTCATCATCTGTGGCATGCGGGATATGGATCCCACAACTTCGGTGAAACTTGCGGAACTGGCCATTGCCTACAAGAACAAAGGCGTGGTGGGCTTCGACCTCGCCGGTGGCGAATTCAACAACCCGGCCAAGGAACACAAGGAGGCTTTCGACCTTGCCCTGAGGAACAACCTGAACATAACCGTCCACGCCGGTGAGGCCTACGGCCCTGAAAGCATCCACCAAGCCCTGCATTATTGCGGAACGCACCGCATCGGCCATGGCACCAGGCTGGTCGAGGACGGCGACCTTCTGAATTACGTGAACGACCACCGCATCCCCTTGGAGATCTGCATCAAGAGCAATTTCCACACCAAGGCGGTGCCGGACATCCGCAGCCACCCCATCGATTTCTACATCGCTTACGGACTCCGGGTGACCATCAACACGGACAACCGCACGATCAGCGACACCACGGTCACGGATGAATACATGCTCGCCATCAACGAACTCAAGCTCGATTACCCGACGATCAAATACGTCATCCTCAATGGTTTCAAAAGCGCGTTCCTGCCCTATAAGGAAAGGGTTCGTCTGATCAATCAAACCCTTGGGGAACTCGATGAGATCGAGGAAAGCGAGCTCAAGACCAAGGTCAAGGTCGAGGAAAGCCTCTAATATGCGCGATATCATCCAAAGATCATTCACGGCCGCGGACCGCACCCTAAAGGCGTTTCTGGCGGATGAGGCCAATTTCGCCACGATCGAAGGGGTCGCCTCCCGGATCGCGGCCAGCCTTGAACAGGGAGGGAAAGTGATCATCTTCGGCAACGGCGGCTCCATGTGCGACGCCATGCACTTTGCCGAGGAACTAACCGGCCGGTTCCACCAGGACAGGCCGCCCCTGCCCGCCATCGCCATCTCCGATCCTTCGCACATCACCTGCGTGGGCAACGACTACGGCTTTAACGAGATATTCTCCCGGGGGGTGAAAGCTTACGCGAAGCCCGGGGACGTGGTGATCGGAATATCGACCAGCGGAAATTCGCCCAACGTGATCAAAGGTCTGGAAGCCGCCCGGGAAGCGGATTGCCAGACGGTTTCCCTTTTGGGGAAGGACGGCGGCAAGCTGAAGGGCAAGTGTGACCTGGAGCTCATCGTCCCGGTGCAGACCACAGACCGCATCCAGGAGATCCACACGATGGCACTGCACATCATCATCGAATGCGTGGAACATATACTGTTCGGCTTCGGCAAACCCGGAAGTGGCAATGCGTAAAACATGCCTGTCCCTGGCCCTTCTGATGTTCACTGTCCTGGCATTCGGGCAGGGGAATTATTATGACGCCGTGCTTGACCTCACAGGAAATGAGCTATATGCGGGGTTGCACAGCCTCATCTCCACAAACACCTACAACAGCTATGACGGTGCCAAGGTATTCCTTTTCCAGGTTCTGGACAATGTGGAGGGCAACGTGACCTGCGTTTATACGGGTGAAGTATATGATGTCGGCTACGATTACACCGGTTCTTACAACCCCAACACGGAACATACCTACGCCCAGAGTTGGTTTGAGGTGGAAAATGATCCCGTGCGCAGGAGCGACCTGCACCATCTTTTCCCCTCGACCATGCAGGTCAACAGCGCCAGGGGTAACCTGCCCATCTTCACGGTCGCGGATCATTTTTCCTACACAACCGACGTTTACTATTATCACACGCCCTGGCAAAGTTACCGCGGCCAAAGCGCGATGGCTTGCACGGTCTTTGAGCCGGCTGACGAAAGCAAGGGCAATATCGCCCGCGCCCTGCTCTATTTCAACACCCGCTACTATGATTCCCTCGTCCAGCAAAACGTGGACATGGTGCCGGATCTTGTACAGTGGCATTTTGCTGACCCACCGGATTCGGTGGAGGTCGCCCGGAACGAAGCAGTTCACGGCTTTCAGACAAACCGCAATCCCTACGTGGACCATCCGGAATTCGTGGGCCTGATCTGGGGAGGTTCATCAACTGGTGATGAGTCTCTTCCCCCCGCTCCGATGCTGGCTCTGGAAAGGATCTATCCCAACCCCTTCAGGGGAAGCACCTCTCTCTCTGTGAAGAGCTCAAAGTCTTTGCTGGCAGAAGTTTGTGTCTATAACGCCAGGGGCCAGAAAGTGGGAGCATGGAAACGCGCGGTTAACCCCGGAAACAATCAGATCAGCTGGGATGGGAAAAATATTGACGGAAGCCGCCTTCCGGCGGGGATCTACCTGATCCGGATAAGCGCTGAAAACTCCTCTCTAACAGGCAAAGTATTCTTGAAATAATCCGCGTTAACTGGAAAGCTCAGTTAATTAGCGGGGCCAATTCCTCTTTCAACTCATTGAACCAATTGAGGGCTTGGGCACTTTTTCCCCGGATTTCCTCCACGCTGCATACTTTCAGAAGTTCAGATATTTCCGCGGCAATTTCAGGTGGATATTCCCTCTCCACATAACTTAGCCCAAAATCCGCTTTGGCAGGGCGGTATTTGATGTTCAGGAGCGGGACGAGGTTCCGGTTGATGAAGATCATGTAGTTGAACTGGCAGGATATCCATTTTCCGCGGGCGAGGGCCTTTTGAAGTTCCAGAATGCGCAGCCAGTCGAACGCGGTGGCAGAGGCGAACACTATGCCCACCAGCTTCTTGCGCTCCTTCATGGGTGTTTCCACCGGTTTGTAGATCCCGGCTTTGTCGAACCAGACCACCGCGTGGCCGTGCCGGTCCGGTTCGGTGAGTTTATGCGGATTTGCTGCCGGGACGACGCAGATGTCGCAATAGAAATGATTGGGGAAATCCCGCAGCAGGTAGAAGCATTGGGACATTCCGTGCCAGGTCGGCTCAGGCAGGCGGAACTTTTTCCCGATGCCGTAATTATCCTCAAGATATCCATCCAACAGCTTGAATACCGGTTCGGTATCCTCGTCAGAGGTCACGATCAGCAGGTCCAGATCCGAATATTCATCCAGAAATCCTGTCGCCGCGGAACCTCCCTCCCAAGCGGCAAGGATGCCCTCCTCCCTCTTCAGCAGGTCTTTAAGTCCGGATCTCACTTCCGCGCTCGAATGCTCCATTTCTTGCTCCTTTTTAACGAGTTTACTTGATCAGCAGGATGAAGTCACGCTCCGGCGAAAAGTCCAGGAACTGCCTGTGATTTGTCTCTCTCGAATCACCGGAGCTCAAATCAAAGATGTCTAATAATTACCCAAAGGCCTCATTGCAGAAAATTATGTGGAAAAAATGTTGATTTAGCG
>CAYRVG010000164.1:0-6798 GCA_964427765.1 uncultured Candidatus Cloacimonadota bacterium | reverse complement strand
GTCGATCATGCTTTTCAGGGTAAAATCGAAGGCGGTGTTATATTTGTTCATTTATGCAGGATCATTTTTTTCACGCTCGATCCGGAGTCGCTTTGCAATCTGTAAAAATATACGCCTGAGGGCAGCGGCCTGTTTTGGGAATCCCTGCCCTCCCAGGAAATTTGATGTTCCCCGCGGGCAAGGGGTCCGTCCACAAGGGTCGCGACCCTGCGTCCGCGAATGTCGTAAACGCAGAGTTTGTAATGCCCTTCCCCAGAGCCGATCCGCACAGGGATGGTCGTGCCCGTCTTGAAGGGGTTGGGAGAATTCTGATTGAGAGTAAACGCCGCCGGAACGGCTTCCGTCTCGTCCAGAACCGGCGTGTATTGGACGATCCTGGCCACAAAGGCGTCCGCCATGCCGCTGCTGGTGAGGCTGTAATCCCCAAACATCGCTGAATCGCTGAACGAGCCGGTCAGAAAAATTTCATTGCCATTCACGCAGACATCCGTTCCCTGGTCGTCTTCCAGCCCGCCGGCCTGCATCGTATAAAGCCAGTTGCCGTCCGGATCCATCTTGGCCAGGTAAACATCGCTGCCGCCGAGGCTGATCATGATCGTGGCGCCGAAACTTGCTTCACCGTCAAAATATCCCGCCAGCAAGAGGTTGTTTGTGTCGTCAAGAGCCAATCCGCCCACCGATATCAGGTCATAGGCAGTGGCCTGGTTTGCCCATTGCCAGATGCCGTTGGAATTCAGCCCGGCCACAAACAGCTGGGGATAGGCGGTGATGACGGCATTGAGGATATGGTCGCCAAAGGTCGCGTTTTCAATGTAGGTTCCCGCGATGTAGATATTATCCGCGGGATCCACGATGATCTTGTGCCCCCAGTTGTTGTGCTCCCCGCCTGCCTGGCTGACCCAGAGCCAGTTTCCCTCTGGATCAAGCTTCCCCACAAAGATGTCGTGCTCGCCGGCGCTGCTGACGGAGGTGTCACCAAAATTGGCTGTGCCGACAAAAGCTCCGCTGACATAGGTGTTTCCCCCGGCATCCAGGGCAAGGTCCAGGCAGAAATCACCCATGGGTACGAAAGGATACTCCGTGTTTTCCTCGATACTGCCGGCCTGGTTCGCCCAGAGCCAGTTGCCGTCAGGATCCATTTTGGCCGCGAAGATGTCGCAGCCGCCATAACTGGTGAGAACGGAATCTCCGAAAGCAACCGTATCCATGAAAGTCCCGGCCAGGAAGATGTTTCCCATACCGTCAATGGCGATGCCGCCCACATCATCGGAATAGATGCCGCCGGCCTGTTTTGCCCAGAGCCAGTTTCCGCCTGCGTCCATTTTGGCGATGAAGATGTCGTGCCATATTAATGTGTCAGGATCGACAGGGCATTCAAGGGTTGTATCCCCGAAGGTAATCGAATCGTAGAAGATCCCGCTGACACAGATGTTGCCATCAGGATCGAGGGCGATGCCATTGACCATTTCGGAAGCTGCTCCGCCGGCCCTTATGGCCCAGAGCCAGCTGCCGTCGGGATCCGCCTTGGCGATATACAGATCGGTGTCCCCCTCGCTGATCAGGCTGAATGTCCCGATGTTCAGGGTGTCCTGAAAGGTCCCGGCTGTGAAACTGTTGCCCCATTCATCCGCCGCGACGCATGAAGAGGCGTCATCTGAATTTCCCCCGGCGGACTGGACCCACTGCCAGGTTTCGGTCTGGGCAGTGAGCGCGGAGAAAGCCAGGGCCAGAAGCGCAAGTATAAGATTTGCCTTAATACTCATCCATCCTCCAGAATCTATTTTCAACGCACATATTTTCTTATTATCCTCACAGTAAGTACTCTGTCAAGATATTTCTTGCTTTTGGTTCCGGCACCCGGGCTATTCGGAATCCCGGGCTTTTCTGGAGTGCGACCTCTGCTCAAAATAGGAATAGACGACCGGCACGAAGACAAGGGTGATCAGGGTCGAACTCAGCATTCCGCCCACCACGGCCCTGGCCAGGGGTGCCTGCGCCTCTCCGCCTTCGCCGATACCGACAGCCATGGGAACCATTGCCAGGATGGTCGTGCTGGCAGTCATCAAAATGGGACGCAAACGCTGCCTCCCGGATTCTTCGATCGCCTCGCGCACTCCCATGCCTTTGTTTCGGCGCAGCATGTTCGTGGTGTTCACCAAAAGTATCGCGTTATTGACCACGATCCCGCCCAGCATGATGATGCCAATGTAGGACTGGATGTTGAAGGTCGTGCCGGTGAGGAACAACATCAGCACCACGCCGATAATTGCCAGGGGAACGGAGAACATCACGACGAGGGGATCGCGCAGGGATTCATACTGGCTGGCCATGACCATGTAGACGAGGATCAGCGCCAGGATGAACCCGACCATGAGTTCGCGGAAGGACTTTTGCTGTTCCTCATAATCTCCGCCAAAGACAACCGCCATATCCCGCGGGATCTGGATCGTCTGCAGTTTATCCCGGATGTCGCCGATGATTGAGCCGAGGTCCCGGCCCGTGAAATTCGCGTAGATGGAGGCCACCCTTTCCTGATCCTGCCTTTCGATCTCTGTGGCCCCGATCCCGGGTTTGACGCTGACCACATTCCTCAGAACGATGGGCACTCCGACGCTGTTGACCAACGTGAGGTTCAGGATCTCTTCCAGGCTGCCTTTGTCCTTCTCGGCCAATTGCAACACGATGGGATATTCGTTGCCGTCAACGCGGTAGTATCCGGCTCTGCTTCCGGAAAGGACGGTCTGGAGCATGGCCGCTATCTGCTGCACGCTCAGCCCCAGTTCCGCGGCTTTTTGCCTGTTCACCAGGACAAGTTCCTCGGGGGTTCCCGTACTGCGGCTGATATTTGAATCCGTGATGCCTTCCACGGAATCCACAAGTCCCTTGATCTGGCGGGCGAGTTCGCCGGCCTTTTCCAGATCGTGTCCCCGGATAATTATTTCCAGGCGTTCGCCCCCGGCCAGGCGGCTGAAGACCATCATACCAGCGCTCGGCTGCACGCGGATCTTTGCCCCGGGGATCCTGCCCATAAGCGGGCGCAGCTGGTTGGCAACCTCTTCACTGGAGCGGCTGCGCTGGGATTGTTTGACCAGGGAGATCCTCATGAAGCCGGTGTTTGATTCGGCCGCGCCCCAACCACCACCGCCGGTTATGGTGATAACGTTTTCCCGTTCGGGAACATTGGCATTCACGATGGATTCCACTTTCTTCATTACGTTGTCCGTGATCTCCAGCTTTGTGCCGGGTTCCATTTCAAGGTAGAGGCGGATCTCGCCTTCGTCGGATTCCGGCATCAGCTCCGTTCCCACCAATGGGATCAGTAAAACTGACCCAAGCAGTAATCCGATTGCGATGAGGGTTGTCGTCAGACGGTGGTCCAGCGCCGATCGCAGAAGCCTTTGGTATCTGGTCTCAAGGGTGCTGAGCCAGGCACCCACCTGGTGATAGATCCTTTTGCTAAAACTCTCATCTGGCGTTGCGTGGGGATCTGTCACCGTGAGCAGGCGGCTGGCAAGCATCGGAACAAGGGTCAGCGCGGTCAGCATCGAACAGAATATGGAAAAGGCGATCACGTAGGAAAGCTGTTTGAACATGATCCCGGACATTCCCTGGATAAAGATCAGGGGCAGGAAAACCGCCAGGGTCGTGAGCGTGCTGGCGACGATGGGGGCCGTGACCTCCCTGGTTCCCTCAATGGCGGCCTCTTTGGCTCCCATGCCCTTCTCCCGCAGGCGGTAGATATTTTCCAGGACGACGATCGAATTGTCCAAAAGCATGCCCACCCCGAGCGCCAGACCGCCCAAGCTCATGAGGTTGAGGGTGAAACCGCCGAAATAGAGCAGACCGAAGGTGGCGATCACAGAGACAGGTATGGCGGTGGCGATGATCAGGGTGCTTTTCAGGTTGCGCAGAAAGAAAAGCAGGACAAAGATCGCCAGCAAGCCACCCAGCAGGGCGGCAAGGCCCACATTGCTGATGGACCTGCGGATGTATATGGAACTATCCGTGATGGGCGCCAGATGGACCTGGGAGATGTCCCGGTTGATGTTTTCCAGTTCTTTGATCACCTCTTCGGCAACGGAAACGGTGTTGGTTCCCGATTGCTTGTTCAAAGTGATCTGGACGCCCGTATCGCCGTTGATCCTGGTGTGACGGGTCACCTTGGCCCAGGAATCCTCGACGGTGGCGATCTGCTCCAGGGTTATGACCGAGCCGCCGCGTTCGAGGACGACCGTCTCGCGCAGATCTTGCAGGGAGGTGAATTCACCCGGGGTGCGGATGATTATCTCTTTTTTCGAAGTGGTGACGGAGCCGGCGGGAAGGTTTATGTTGGCTGCCCTGATCGCGTTTTCCACCTGATTCAGCGGGATGCGCAGGCCCTTTATCTTCTGGGGGTCCAGGTTGACGTGGATCTCCCTTTCCAGCGCTCCGCGGACATAGATCGCGGCGATGCCGGGAACACGCTCCAGGCGGTATTCGATCTGGTCGCTGATCAGCTTGCGCAGTTCCAGGGAACTCAGGTCGCTTGTCACGCCGATCTGCATGATCGGCACCGCGGAGAGGTCAAATTTCCTCAGGACGGGCCTTCCGGCATCTTCCGGCAGGACGGCCACGATCCTGTCCAGGCGGTCGCGCAGGTCATTCGACGCGGCGTCAAGATCCGTGCCCCAGTTAAAGGATATGCGGACGTTGCTGTTGCCTTCGCTGGATTCGGACTGGATGGATTCCACTCCCGGCACGGCGGAAACGGCTTCCTCGATCGGCTGGGTGATAAGTTGTTCAACCTCCTCAGGCGCGGCGTTGCCATAGCTGGTGGAAACGCTCAATGAGGGGAAGGTTATCTCCGGCATCAGGTCCACCGGAAGCCGCGAAAATGCCAGTCCGCCCAAAATTATCACGATCAGCACCACCATTATGGTGAATATCGGACGCTGGACAGTTTGCTGGGGTAGATTCATGAGCGGCCTTCCGGAGGGGTTTTTTCATCTTTGCCGGCGGATGCTTCATTCACCAGATTGATCCTGGATCCGTCCTGCAGCTGGTCCTGACCCAGGATGACAACTTTTCCGCTTATGGATGGCTCCAGGATCTCTGTGAATCCCGCCTGGGTTATCCCCACGGAAATGGGGATAAGATCCACGCTCAGGTTCGATTCGTCCACCAGGAACACCCCGTCCCTGCCGTCACGTTTCACCACAGCGGCTTCCGGCACCGCGAGGGCGTCTTCATGCCTGGCGTATTCGATTTGCACCTGCACGAACATCCCCGGTTTCAGCGATCCGGAGGGATTGGGGATGTCTACTTCCGCCCGGGCCAGACGGGATTCCTCCCTCAGGATGGGTGCCAGACGGGTTAATTTTCCGGAAAAGGTCCTGTCCGGGTGGATGTCCGAAATGATCCCGGCCGGCATTCCTTTTTTTATTTTCGCGTAATCGCTTTCGGTCACGTCGATCTCCGCGGTCACGGTGCTGATGTCAAGCAGGGTGAGGATCGGTTGGTTGGGGGAAAGCAGGTTGCCTTCCTCGGCAAAACGCTCACCCACAACGCGGGTGTTCCCTCCGCCGCTCCATTCGGCCTTGATCCGGGTGTAGGAGAGCTGGATCTCGGCTGTGCGCAGGGACGCCTGCGCCTTCTGCACCTCGGCGAGGACGGTATTGTATTTCGCCTCGGCAGCGGCTTTGTCGGCATCGGTCTGGTCCATCACGGCCTGGGTGGAATAGCCCTTGTCGTAAAGCGTCTTCTGGGCGGTCCAGTTGGCCTCGGCAGCCTTGAAAGCCAGCCGGGCCTGTTCCACCTGCGCTTCCGCCACCCTTAAAGAGGCACGGGCCTGCTCCAGCTGTTGCTGGTAAACATCGTCGTCCAGAACGGCGATGACCTCTCCGCGGTTCACATTGTCCCCGATATCCGGCAGGAGCTGTTCCAGGCGCCCGGATATCTTGGACGCGATGGTGAAACCGGATATGGGCTTCAGCGAGCCGCTGAAACTCCCGATATCGCGCATCGTCATTAACTGCGTTTCAGCCGTTTCAACCGTCACGGCCATTTGCTGCCCCTGCGGGCCGCCAGCACCGGAATTGTTGTCCCTGATATGCACGAACAACCGCCAGCCGATCAATAATGCCAGTATGGCCAGCACGACCCAGACTATCTTATTCATATATTTCTCCTGAAAAACTATTTATCATGAATTAAAGCGGCAGAGTTGCCATTATCGGCAATACTCTCCCGGTTTATGGTAAAATAGAAAATATAGACCATATGATAATTACCTTTCCTGTTCAGACCAGATCCCTGAAGCAAAGGCCCGCGTCCACCAGCTTCTGCTGTTCCTCAAGCCAGGCCTCGATCCCGATCTCGCGGATGCGTTTGTTGTTTACAGCAAGTTTTTCGTAATGTCCCGTGAAAAAATCCTTCAAAGGCTGGCAGGGATAATCCGGGCATTCGGCGCAAAGCTGCAGCCCCCTCTCCCTGGCGCAGATGCGAAAAGGGCATTCGGGATTGCCGCAACCGCCCTTGCACATGGGGCAGGTTTCCTTCAAGGCGGAAAGTTCTTTCAGGATCTTCCAGAAGGACGCGAATTCCGGATAGAGCAGCTGGCCAAATTTGTCCCAGCCGTCACCCTGCATGATGTCCCGAAGCGAAGCAGCCGCATCCGGCAGGATCGTGGTGAGATTGCAGAGACGACAGTTCAGCCCGCAATAGGCGATCTCATCAATGCTGAGTTTATCTTGCATAAATAAATTTCTCCTTTTGTGACATCAGCGCCAAACTTCCCGATTTTGTCAATCTGTTAATGCG
>CAYRVG010000163.1:0-2301 GCA_964427765.1 uncultured Candidatus Cloacimonadota bacterium | reverse complement strand
GATTTACGGCATGCTTTACTTCCACTATCTTCTTCATCAATCTTCTGCTTACTGCTCGGAGCTGATCACCCTGGTTACTTATGAGGGTTACTCTCCAGTCATGGGGAACTTTGTCCAAGAATTTGCAGAGAATTGGCGCTAATTTTCAGGTGCCGCAGGAAGCCAGATTCCATCCATTCGGTTTTCATTAGGTTCCCAAGCCTGTCCCAGCCCCAGGATCGGATCTCAAACTAGGAAGTGGATAGGCGGGTGTCCAAGGGGGTCAAGCCGATCCTGTGGCCAAGGGGTCCGAATCGCCGCCCCGTCCCTCAAGCAGCGCCTGTGGGAGCGGGAGGCAAATCCTTCACCCGTATATCCCCCTGCTCATTTTGCAGGGGAAAAAGCAGGGAACCCCGGTATCAGGGGATGGACCTGCAGACGCGGAAGCCGGCGTAGTAGGGGCTGCTGAACGGAAAGTTACCGCCCCTATGCGCGACCCGGCAGATGAAGGCATCTTCGTCCCAGTAGCCGCCGCGTTCCACCCGATACGACCCGCTGGCAGGACCGGTCGGATTGTTACTGGGACTGCTGTCATAATAGCTACTGCCATACCAATCCCAGCACCATTCATGAACATTACCGCTCATGTCGAATGTGCCGATGCTGTTGGGGGTTTTGGTTCCCACTGGTTTGGTTCCGTTGGGCGAGTTATTGCCGGCATACCAGCCCACGGCGTTGATATCATCGGATCCAGAATATAGATAATCCGGGTTGTTGGTTGTGCCCCGGGCCGCGTATTCCCATTCCGCCTCCGTGGGCAGCCGGTAACCGTTGGCGCTCCAGTTGCAGTTGGCAGCGTTCCATGTGCTGTTATTTGACGTTGGGACATTACCCCAGTCGGCAGGATTTGTTGACCAGGAAATACTATAGACTGGGGTCAGCCCCTCCACCATGCTGCGGAGGTTGCAGTATTTGATCGCGGCATACCAGGGAATATAATAAACCGGATAATCGTCTCCCACGCCAAAACTGCCACTGCCAAACGGATCGCTGTCCCAGTTGCCCATGACCGCGATATATTCGGACTGGGTGACCTCATACTTGCTGATGTAAAAATGGTTCAGAGTCACGCTGTGGGTGGGAAGCTCGCATTGATAACCGCCTCCCTGGGTATCGCCCATGGTGAAGGTTCCGGCGGGCACATAAACGAAACCCTCCGGCACGGGTGGCGCATCGATCTCACAGGTCATGTAAAAATATGCATTTGCTGTATCCGGGCTGAGTTCATAACAAGTTGCGGTCTGGGGCAGATCGGCCAGAAGATCCCATCCCGGGGAATCTGTGGGGATCGGATGATCAGAGCGATAGACTTGGTAGGCGGTGGCTTCCGCCACTTGATCCCAGCTGAGGAGGATCTGGCCTGCAACTGTTTGCTGGATCTGAAGGTTAAGGTCCTGGCGGGCTCCGGAAGACGCGGCATCAGAACCCGCCCCTTCCCCTGAGCTGTAATTAAACACCTGGTCTCCAACGTACCAAACATCACTGCCATTGGGCTTTGGCGAAGACAAGGCCTGCCCTGGAGCGACTCCAAAAAGGCATGTCGATAACAGGCATAGTGTTATCAAGCACACGAGAAATCCGATTCTAAGCATGTTTACTCCCTAAATGTCTGAATTGTTGTTATTTGATTTTCCTTGCTCAAGGCGTCGTACAAGCATTGAGGCCGCCTGGCGTCATGGTTTCAGGGCGGGGCCGGGATAATTTATCCAGAATATATTCAAAATACAAGGAAGATGGAGAGTTCCGCAGATTACGGGATGAGGCCTGCGCACCTTCGCCATTGATGTTTGGCTGCTCTCAGCCGGTCCGCCACCACAAGCTTTCTTTGAATTATTCTATAAAAAGGCCAGAAGGGGAATATTGTCAAGAATTTTTATTGTTGAGATCAGAAGTTGACAGGGATAGAATTCATTCTTCATTATACATTCCTTACACGGTTGTTCTGACCTGCGTGCTGACCTTGTTGCTGCTGTTCATCTCACCTCCGTTTTGCAATGTTTTGCAATCGTTTTGCAGAGTTTTTGCAATGTTTTGCCCTCTACTGATGGGCGTTTTGTTGATTTTGCAGGTTTTGCAATTAGGTTTTAGTTTTTTTTCGATTAATATTTCCATAATCATGGAGCAAGAATATCAAACGACTATCGTTTGTCAAGTAAAAAATGAGAAAAATAACGGAACATCTCAAAATAGGTTTTGCCGGAGATGTCCATATTACTACATTTTGGTTCATCTTGTTTCATCGGTTTATGCTTGACACCAAAG
>CAYRVG010000162.1:0-8257 GCA_964427765.1 uncultured Candidatus Cloacimonadota bacterium | reverse complement strand
CGCGGAGGAATCCAGCACGGCCAGCGCGGCGCCTTTCGTGGCGGATCCGTTGCTGAGGACGCAGTTGCTGACGTTCAGGGCTTCATATCCGTCCACGTGGACCAATCCGCCGTAGGGCAGGTCACCCGTCCCTGTACTGGCATGGCTGATCTCACAGTAGGCCACATATGAGGAATCGGCATCGGTGTTTTCGCCCAGAAAGGCCAGGCCATCCCAACCCTGCGTTTCGTTCTGGGCGGTGAAGGCAATCCAGTTCTCAGCCGTGCCCGCCGCCTGGAGGCTGCCGTGAACATCAAGGCCGGTTTGCGCCGCGAACTGGAGATTCGTTCCCGCAGGAACAGACAGCGTGGAACCATGCGGGACAGTCAGGTTGTGGCCTAATGTCATGGTCCCAGACAGGGAAACATCATATGGGACAACCCCACTGGCAGACTGGTCCTCATAAGCCCCCAGGTCGATCCGGTCCAGGATCTCGTCTATCTGGGCGTTCACGCCGCCGGGATCGTCAAACACCCGGGGATTTCCCATGACGTCATACTCGCCCAAAGCTGATCCCTCTTCGCCGCGGTTTATGCAAGGCGACCAGGGGTTCAGTGCATAGGGATGGATTCCCCCGCCCGTGAATTCCGGGTCGATATCGATACAGGATTCATAGACACCGCTGTAAGAGCCGGCATCTGCAACAATACCTGCTTCTCCACCTTGAATGTTGCAATACAGGAAATCCGGATCCGTCCCCGCGAACGCGATCTGGCTGCCCTGAATGGCGGTGTTTCCCCAGATGATGCTATTCCGCGTCGTGAGGCTGGATGACAGGTATCCTATCCCGCCAGCGGACTCCCGGGCATGATTATCGGCGATCGTGTTGTTGCGAACCCCGTCCGTGACAGGATCGCCCGGATAACTTGTACAATTTTGGAACAGGATCCCGCCCCCTGTCCCAGCAATGTTGCCGGTGATGAGATTGCTTACTATCATGCCGGGGTATTGGCTGCCACTGGTATACTTGAACGCCAATCCCCCACCAACGCTCCCTACCGCGTTGCCTGTCACAGTATTGCCAGTCAGGATCACCTGGCTGTCCTCAGAGTAGATCGCGCCCCCATCGAGTGAGGCGCGGTTGTTGGAAAAGAGCGAATTCGATATCCTGATCCGGGATGTGCCCTTCAGGCACATGGCCCCGCCTGAAAGCTCGTCGACTTCGGAGGCATGGAGGGGCACGCCCTCGGCCTTGGCGTTTTTCAGAACGCAATGGTCAATGATAGTAGAGTCGGAATCCGCTGTGGTCATGATCGTAATACCGTTCCAACTTCCGGATGTTCCCTCCAGGTGAAACCCCGTGGTGTCGGCGATGGTGAAAAGGATCTCCTGCCCAACTGAACCCAGCGCCTGTAAGCTACCTTCGGCGAGTATGCCGTAATGTCCCAGGAAATTGACTGTCGAGCCAGCCTGGATGGTCAGCTTTCTGGTGCTGGGGATGATGATATCGTCCCAGACCGATACTGTGGTCGCGGGAAGGGTAAGATCCCCGGTCAGTGTGCCGGCGTAATAGTAACCGTTCTTGGGCCAGTCCGAATTGACCTTGGCCCCGGCTTCGTTGGTAAGGCAGTTGATGTTGCCAGAGCGGTTGAAAATCACCAAGTTCGAGGTCTCGTTGAAAGTGTAGTTCACAAGCAGGTTGGTTTGGCTGCCGATCAATTCCTGATGCCGGCGGGCCCAGATCTCCGAGGCTGTCAATGCGCGGTCCCAGATCCGCACCTGGTCTATCAGCCCCTGGAAGCTGTCTCCACCCGCGGCGGAGTTTCCGATGTTCCAAAGCGCGTTCGAACTGGAAGGGATGATCTCCGTTCCGCCGAGAGTAACTGAATGCACCAGCAAACCGTTTATGTATAAGGCGCATAACCCGTTGGCTTGCACCGTTAGGCCGATGTGATACCATTGTCCCGGCTTGATCCCAAAGTAATTTAGTTCAAGCATGGGCCCGCTGTCCATTCCCACCTGCGCCCTGATCTCATCTCCAAGGACCATAATGGATGTGTGGACAGAGTGTTGCAGGATCACGCGCGGCTCACCCACCGGGGTAATGACGCTTGGTTTGATCCAGGCCTCAGCCGTAAACTGGGTGGCGAAATTCCACAGATTGCCAAACTGCACTTGGGAATTCCCGTTGCTGAAATCATAAGCCTTATCCCCGGAATAGTTTTCCTCCAATTGTGTGGCATTCTGCTTTTGGTCCTCCGAGGAGCCGTAAAAATACCCTGTGGTGTTCCCGGTAAGATCGTTATAGTATGGGAAATATGGCCAAGACATTCCGTAGTTATTCAGAGGTAAATAGGTTACCAAACCTGCTTCGGTCCCCGGCATTTTATTGTAGCGATTATACTTGATCTGATTCGCGTTGCGCGCGTATTGCCAGATGCGTACTTCGTCGAGACTCCCTTTCAGGGGTTCGGAGTAAATATCATAATACCTGCCGATCCTGAGCGGAAGGTCATTGGAAAAATCCCCCGGCGTGTAAGCTGTTGATGTATCCAACTCTCCATTTAAGTAGATATCCAGGGTGCTTGTGTTCTTCACCGCCGCCACGTGGGTCCAGCCTGTGTAATCGAAAAGGTACGACGAATATGCCGTGTTTTGTCCCAATTTGAACTGGAGTTGAAGGTTTGTCCAAACCACGGCCCAGCCAGTGTAAGACGGATAAAAACTCCAGTTTGAAACGAAAACACGGTCGCTACTGGTCCATCCAAATTCTGGATCGATGTAAAACCAGAACTCGACCGTGAAATTCCCAGTGAAATTATAAAGATCCGGGTTATTTGGCGTGATCTGAATAAACTGGTCATCTTGGCTCAAGGGGCCATTGATCTGCAAGCATTTGTCGAAGTGGTAAGCGGCGAAAACGGGTGCAATAAAGGCCAATACAAACAGGATGACAAAATACTTTTTCATTATATCCTCCATAGATATGAAAATGAAAAAAGATAAATTATTCTCGGATGCCTGATGTTTTTTGTTATAGGGGGCTTGGAAAAGAAGGGCTGACTTTGGGTGCTGGTCTCTCTCGCTGCTGCAGAGGTGTCTCGTTGGCTCCCATCAATGAAGCTTCTGTCAATAAACGGCATCTTTATCTCCAGCGTGAACTTACATCCCAAAAGCAAATCGATGCTGTCATTTAAATCGATCCACGACCATTTCTGCATATTGGATACAAACAACATTGAAACACAAATCTGATTGTGAGAAAGTTCACTAGAAGATTAAAAAAATATTTTATTCTCATCTGTCAAGCTATATTTTATAATTTATTCTATTTTATTCCGTATTTGACTTTTAGCCAAGAATTCTCTAATACCCGGATGAATCTTTGAATCTCTCCTTGTTATTCTATTATTAACATGGGCTTAGATGTTCTTTAATCCTGCCTCTTCCTGAACCGGGACATCGGAAACCTCAACCTGGCAACGGGAGAGACCTCCACGGGCAACCTGATCTTCATCAACAACATATTTGAGACCATCGGCTACCTGCCCGCAAACTTCACCTATTTATGCAAAACCTGGGAGGGAAGCCCGGCCGGGGTGACAGAGTTCGTCGCTTCGGCAGGCGCCGATACATTCCGCAGGATCGGAATCCTGTGCTACGTGGGTTTCCCCAAGGTGACACAGCATCAACTTCAGTGGCCAGGCCTCTGAGCTCAAGCCCTCAGGGTGAGACCGCCGTGACCTTGAAAAATGCCCTGCCCTGGGGAAAATCCGGATCCAGCCAGCTTTGCTGGGAGGTGTTCCCCACGAGGGCGAAATCCGCGCAGGGATCCGGGGCGCGGTGTACGTTGTAACTGGAGGCCCCGGGGAACTTTGGCCAGGTAAGGGTCCCTTCCCAGTTAATGGTTAAAAACATATATCCCTCGTGGTTTCCGGTCTGGCCGGCCTGGTTTTGCTCCAGCAGGTTGCTGTAATAATCCAGTTCGACTTCTCCGGATGAGCGGGCAAAATCCAGCCAGGCGCAGATGAGGTCAAAGACCAGCGCGTTGGTGTAGATATCCGAATGCCCGGTCCCAGTGAAGCTGAGGTAGCTTTTATAGATGGAGGCCAGGTTCGCGTAGATCGGCAGCTGGTTATTGGCCGGTGGGGCGATCCAATCCTCCGTCCCGGAGAGGGTGAGCGAGGGGATGGCCACCTGGGCGGCCGCCGAGATCGCCGAAGGGCTCGTTTCCGCCGCGGCGAGGGTCACGAGGGCATCCGCCGCGTTTGAAGAAGCGGCCAGGACGGAAGCTCCTCCCCCCATTGAATGGCCCATCAGGACAGAAAAAGGCGCGACGTTGCCAAAAAGTTCGGAATCCGCGACATCATTTTCAGCCAGGACGCTCCCGCGCACGAAATCGAGATCCAGGGCGAAATCCGAGTGGCTGGGGAAAAGGCCTCCCTCCGTGGTGGGGAAGGCCATGATCCAGCCGCTGGAAACAAATTCATCCCTCAGCCAGGCATAGGTGGAGACCGCCGAAAGCCAGCCGTGCCCGAAAACTATCACGGGAAAGGGCTCCCGCGTGGAACTTCCCGCCGGCTGAAGGGGATAATAGACGAGCGTGGGGATCTGGCGGTTGTCCCGCGCAGGATCGACATAAGTCCGGTTCAATTCCCCGACCTCCCAGGCGCCCAGGAGCGTTCCGGCAAGCAACAATACACATATCAGGGCGATCCTGGGCATCCAGGCCTCCTTTTTTATAACCAACAGGTCATTTAATGACATCCCTCATGCCTCCCTGGCGCAATCCATTAATTGCATTGGCAGCCGCCCCGCCTCAGGGCAGGGGATCGGTTGAGGAGGTCACGCGGTAAAAAAATTTCTGGCTCCCCTCGGGATCGTTGAAGAGGGTTCCGCTGGTCTGACCGATGGCAGCGCCCCAATCCGCGGCGAAGGGATCCGCACGGCGGTAAACATAATAGGATGCGGCTCCGGCCACGGGATCCCAACTCAGCTGGACGCCCGTGCCATAGAGGATTATGTGGATGTTAAGAGGCGTATCCGGGCCCAGGGGGGTGAAATCCCCTTCGTCGGCGCCGATATCCGGGGTCTGGGCGTCCCTAGGTTCGTTGTCTATGTCGTGCGAAACCCCGGGGAGGGGATCCGCGTTCCCTTCGACGCAGGTCGGCATCCCCGTGGCGACATGAAGGTCCAAGGGGATTCCGGTTTCCAGGAAGGGGACGTCCTCGGTGAAGGAATTCAGGTCGACCGGGTCCGCCATGGCCTGGTATGCCTGGAGGGTCTGGTAATCCGAGGTGCCGAAGACCCCGATCAGGTGCTGCGGGCCGGGGATCCCGGCGTAATAGACGTTTTTGTCCGAAGAGACGGAGAGGTTGTCCACCCCCGCGGAGGTTTTCCAGAAGGCGGCGCATTTGCCGGAGGGGCCGGGCTGGCTTTCATTGACGAAAATATTGTTCCTCAGATCGATATCCGGGGTCGTCGAGCCGACGTAGAGGGCGGCGCTGGAATGGTTGTCCGCCCCCGAGGAGGAAAGGTGGACGGAATTGTTCCAGATCGCGTGGGATTGCCCGGAGGAGACCGCCAGGCCGCGGATCTGGGGGGCAGAGGTGCCGCTTTCGCCCGCGAGGCCGCCGATCATGTTGTTGAAGACGGTCGAGGTCCCGCTGGCGAGGTTTATCCCATAGACGAGGCCCGCGCCCGTGCCCAGGTATTCAAGGCCGGAGACCGTGTTGTTGGAGATCTGGTTCGGGCCGCTGCCGATCACGTAAAATCCGTAGACGCGGCTGCCGGAGCCGGAAATTGCCGTGATCTGGTTGCCGTCGAAGGTGTGGGTCCCGGAGCCGACGTAGACGGTGTAGACAGCGCCGCTGCCGGTGTGGTGGATGCCGCTCACCGTGTTGTTCTCCCAGGTGGTGTTGCCCCCGGAGGGATAAAGGCCATACCAGGGGGAATAAGCCGTGGGGGCGGGACCCGTGACGGTGTTGTTCGTATAGGTGGCGTCCCCGCTGTTGTGACGGATGGCATAGATGGTACCGCTGGTGGATCCGCCGCCGATGGAATTGCCGTTCGCCGTAACGTCCGCGCTGTAAACATTTATCCCGTAATATTGCCCCGTGCCCCCCTCCTGGAAGTGGATGGAGTTCGAGTTCACCTGAATGGTGTATGCATATCCGATATAGATGCCGTAATTGCGGGCGTTGCGGATCGTGTTGCCCTGGATCAGGTTGTCCTCGGCGTAGGTATCCGAGGAGGAGTAGTTCGAGAAATTGATCCCGTTCCTGAAATTCTCGATCGTGTTGCCCAGGATCTCGTTGTGGCTGTTGGAGTATACCCCCCCACTCCGGGAATAGAAGCCGTAATTCGTGGCGGTGTTGTCCGGCAAACTGATGTTGCAGTTCTGGATCGTGTTATACAGCGAGGCGGCCATGGAATAGCCCGCCAGCCAGTAACCGTATTCCAGATCAGCCGGACCCAGGATGTCGATGTTATCGAAAGTGACCCACTGCGCGCCAGTGAGCTTGAAACCGTAGGTCTCGTCCCCGCCGGTCGGCACAAGGGCGGGCTCGGCGCCGGGCTGCGGCTGGAAAATGATCTGGTTGTTTTCGGTACCAACGGCGGTTATTGCCGGAGGGTTCTCCGGATAGTTGCCGTCGGAGACGAGGAAAGTGACGCCGCCGGTGCCCACCCCGTTGAGGTTCAGGTCGGCTATCGCGGCGCCGAAGGTGCCGTAATCGCTGCCGGGAGGGCCGATGGTCTTGGTCCCGGTGAGGGGATCGCCATACAGCCAGGACATAGCTCCGAGGATCGCCAAAAGGGCAATGGCCAGGGTCTTCTTCATGATTCCTCCTTGATCGCCGGCGCTCTTCAAATATCCTGCCGAACTCCCGCGCCAAGGGTCCGCAGGGGGTGCTGTTTCATTCACACTCACATATTACTTTTTTAAACACAGTCACGATTTGTGTCAAGCTATTTTCGGGGGGTTGGCTTGTTTGCTTATGTCTGAAATGTGAGGACAGGGAAGAGGAGCGGTGAACCTCCCTTTGGCAGGGCTCGATGGGATATTTGTCCACAAATGAACACAAATTTACACGAATTTTTATGTCTGGACCCCGGGTCGGAGTCCAGGATGACACAGGAACGTCAAGCGTCCCTGCTCGACAGGCTCTGAAAGAGCCTTTTAACAAAGCCCTGCGGGCTTTAACCGGCGGGAAGGGCAGACCACCCGGTTGCCCATCTGGAGCCCGGTTCAAGGGATGAAAGATGGAAGATCCTTGATTACCCTATCTTTCATCTGACTGGAATTATCCCATTGATAACAATGATGCTTGCTGTGTAATTATTATTTAATCTTCAAAAATACCTTGACAAGATACTTCTTAAATTAATAAAATGTCATAAGCATACATCATTACACGGGAGGTGTTATCATGAAACACCTGACATGTTTTTTTGCCTTTCTTTTCTTCTTTTCCCCCCTTTTCTCCGTCACCTGGCACCTTGAGCTATACGATTCCTTTGGTGACGGCTGGAATGGGGGTACGATCAGCCTTTACGTGAATGGGTTGGACATCATCTGGCAGGCTTCACTGACTTCCGGCTACGGTCCCCAGACCTTCGACTTCCCCGTTCAGCACGGGGACCGGATCACCACGGAATACACGCCCGGAAACTGGCCGGAGGAGAATGAATACCGCATCGTCAACCAGGACGGCGAAACTGTCTTTACTGCCGGCGAAGGCAACGTCGCCCCGCCAAGCTTGACCGATCCCTTCATGGCCGCGGTGCTGACCTCCTACCCTTACTTGCTGGGAAGCGGTTCAAACGTTAGCGCTTTGCCAGTTAGCACCGGTTTTGATCATTCCTATTCCCAAGTCATCTATCTGAATTCTGATTTCCCCACGCCGGTCCTGGGTTACCACAGGATCTCGAAGATCAAATACTTCTGGTATGGCGCCGCGCCCGCCACCCATTCACTGCAGTGGGACATTTATTTGGGCCACACATCACGCACGCGCTTCTATTCGGACACGGACTGGGTGCCGCTAACAGAGCTCACGTTGGTATACTCCGGAAACGTCCATTTGATGGAGGGATCCGGCTGGGTCGAGATCACTCTGGACACTCCCTTTGATTATGACGGCGGCAGCAACCTGGTCGTCGCGGTGGACGAAAACACTGAGCTTAGCGATACGGCCGGTGGTTTTAAATGTACGAGCGTTACCTATTCCAGATCGCTTCTGGAATGCTCAGATTCATACAATCCTGACCCGGCAAA
>CAYRVG010000161.1:0-17918 GCA_964427765.1 uncultured Candidatus Cloacimonadota bacterium | reverse complement strand
TGACCCTGGCGTCAAGCCTCCCAAACCCGGAACGGAATCCGATGTAGGGGTGTTTGGCTATACATCAGAAAAACTGTCCGCTATTTCAGGACTTGACAGTGGAAAAGCCTGGTGTGGCGGGGGTTAAGCCAATAACGTCAGCCAGGGGAACGCGGAAAACACGGGAAGGATTGAAATACGCGGATGTTTGTCCGCAAATTACACGGATTTACACAAATTAAATGCATACAAGTTGGAGGGGGAAAAGGGGAACGCGGAAGAACTGATCGACATGATCAATATGGATCTGTAGCGTGAAAAGGTGGAAGGCTGGAAGGGTGTAACGGTGACGCGGATGACGCGGATCGAGCGGATTTCCCAGACCTATAAGACGTAAGATAAATTGTGAAAGGGAGAACCAATGAAGCTGGATTTTGCACCAACAGTTGGAATCCCACCTTGCTTTCAGTTATTTTGTTGCTATACTATCTATGAAGCGAACATTTACAGTAATCGCGTATATCCTTGTATTCATCGCATGTGCGACAATCGCTCTAAAACTAAGGAGTTTAAAATGATGTATCATGATTGGGGCTGGATGGGTGGCTATGGTAGTGTCTGGGTAATAATACTGTCCGTTATCGGTGTGCTGATAATAGTCTTGCTGGTTGCCATTCTGGTTGTGCTGCTCAACAAGAAAAATAAAGAATAAGACAGAGAGATGATGCTGATCACAATGTCCACCGGCAAAAGTGTGAAGGAAACAGGCGCAGCTTTGCAGGCTGCTGCGGTTGCCAACAAATTCGGAGTGCTGCAGGTGCACAATCTGCAGGAAACCATGGCCAAAAAGGGGGTGGAATTCACCCGCGAATGCCTTATCCATGAAGTGTGCAATCCGCATTTTTCCAAGCTGGTGCTGGACGCCAACCTGAGTATCTCCACTATTCTCCCCTGCCGGATATCAGTTTATGAAGAAGGTGGCCGGACATATCTTTCCACAATGAAACCCAGCATAATGCCCACTATGTTTGACGTACCTGAACTGCAGTCCACTGTCCAGGAAGCGGAAGATACCCTGGCCAGGATCATGCAGGAAGCGGGATCGGGTTAAGTGATGGCTTATGCGGGTGTATGGTGATGGCTCATAAGAAATTTTTTTTAACAGAGGATCCCCCCTGCCGAAAGTTTGTGGAGGCCCCGCAAGCAGGGACCCCGGAACCACCCCAAAAACTCGCTGTTCTCCTTTTCGGGGACCCCGGAGCCACGTAAAAACGCTTTGATATTTCATCCCGGGAGAGGGTCAACCGTTTTTCTTTGATCTGGCAATTCTTTTCGCGGCGAGTTTCCCCGTGAGTATGGACATTGGAACGCCGGCGGGGCTGTATGCCCATTGGCCCGCCTGGTAGATCGATGGCAGAGGGGTCAGAACTGAACGAGCGGCAAGCTGAATCTGATTGATCACGGGCATTTGGGGCTGAAACTCCCACCCCACGATCGCCCCTTCCGAACTGGCTATGCGGTTGTGGATGCTCAGGGGCGAATAGGAAAAGCGGGCGATCACCTTGTCCTCGAGCATGGGATACACCGATCCCGCCATCACCCTGGTCAGGCGATCCTCGATCCCGGTGACAAACTCCCCGAGCCAACCCGCCTCCTGTACCTTTTTGAAGAGCTCATATTCAGCAAGAAAACTGATTATGACCCCGGCTTTGCCCGGAGGGGCTTTCCCTATGTCCTTAAGGCCGGGAATTGAGATCTCGAATGTGTTTAGGGATATGAATCTATCGAGCCAAGCAAGAACTTCCCGCCGGCTGGTATTATGAAAGTTGCGTAAAAGATCCCGCAGCTCCCCGCGGTGCGTTTGGCCCAACCCCTGCCGGGACGGGGTATAGAAAAAGTGGCCGTGGGCTATCTCACCAAAACTTTCCAGGGGCGCGTCGACCTCAAGGAACAGCGTAAAAACTGATTCGCCCCCTTTGTTTTGCAGCATTTTGACCTTCACATCCTCGAATCTGGCTTTGACCCCAGTTGAGAGGTTTTGCACTTCGGCCATTCTGTACAGCGTTTTAAGATCGGCAGCCCAGACCAGGTTTTTATAGGTGTAGCGGGTGCCCTTAGCGTCGGTAACCGTCTTGTTATCAGGCGATACACCGGTAACCAGCGTCTCAGTTTTAATTTCGCCGCCAAGTTCAAGGATCTTATCCGCCATAGCTTCCGAGATCTTGCCCACGCCACCCTTGGGGTAGAAATAGTCCAGATAGAGCGAAAAATAACTCAGGGCAAAGAATGTGGGTGTGCCCTTGAAAAAATGCTGTGAGATGATATCCCTGAGCGATGGATCCCTGATCGCGGAATTCAGGTAATCCTCAACAGGGACCCGCATCCGGTTTATCTTACCAATGGTAAGCAGAAAGCGGGGCAGCCAGGGAAGCAGTTTGTTGAAGATGAACGAAACATCATGCTTTAGATCCTTGAAGACCGGATTTTCAATGCCGTAAAGAACATCCATATGCTTCATGATCTTGCGGATGGTTTTCACCAGGCCGTCGATCTCCCCACCGCTGGCGGGGTAGAACTTCCTCAGAAAATCCCTGTATTTCTCCAGGCTGTCCGGACCATCGATATGCAGAATTTCATTTTCAATACCCAGCGAAACAGGGCTTTTCACCACTTCGAGCCCGATACCCAGATCCTTGAGCATGGGGAGAATTATCCCCGCGTCTTCCAAAGCCCTGACCCCGGCATCAAAATGGAAGCCATCCCTGGAAAAGGAGTTGACCAGTCCGCCCAACTCCCTGTTCTTTTCCAGCAGAAGGACTTTCCGCCCCGCGCGGGCCAGGTATGCCGTGGCGGTCAAACCGGCGATCCCTCCGCCGACGATTATGGCATCGTATGTATTTTCACTCATAGTTCACAAAAGGGCAAAAGGGGGAAGGTGGCTGACGCGCACCGGATATGTGTGTCGCTCTCATCCATCATCTTCATTCTTTTATACCTGTTATTCTTAGCGTTTCCTCCCATAATTGGCGGGCAACCTCCCTGTCAAGGGCCGGGGGCGCCGGTTCCTCCCGTGTGGTCAGGTTGAAAAATTTCCCGCTGACGCCATCCAGATCTTTCGAGACCCCCAGGTAGTAAAGAGCTTCAGCGGACACCTCCGGTGACCTTAAGGTTTTGTCGAAAAAGTTTCTTTTAAACCAACGGTAAACCGGCCCGTTTTCCTGCCCCGTTCCAGTTTTCACCGCCCCCGGATGCATGGTGTTTATGGTGACTCCCGAGTTTTGAAAGCGTTCATTAAAACACAGCATCGCCAGCAGCTGAGCCGTTTTGGCGGAACCATAGCTTTTCAATCCGGAATATCTGCGCTTTTCCCAGTTCAGATCGTCCAATCTCAGCCCCCAGGCGGCAAAGCGGTGCCCCTCGGAACCCACCATGATAATACGGGCCTTGGGCTGCGCCTTGAGCTTATCCAGCAAAAGGTAATTCATTATGAACGAGGCAAGATAATGAACCGCAAAAACCTTGTCCAGGCCATCGGATGTCAATTCCCGCTTGGTGAGGTAAACACCCGCGTTGTGGATCAGCACGTCAAGGGGTAGCTCCGATTGCGCCAGCTGGTTGGAAACGCGGAAAATATCGCTTAATTCACTTAGATCGGCGATCAGATAATCGCACTTCACGCCAAATTCGCTGGCAATTTCACGGCGCAAACGTTCGGATTTCCCCTCGTCTCTATTGACGCACAACAGGTTTGCCCCCCTGGACGCGTACTTTCGGGCGGTGGTATAACCAATTCCCGAGGTGGCGCCAGTTATGGCCACAAGTTTGTCCTTAAAATCGCCGGGGCAAATTTTGGGGTCTTTGCGGTTGTTTCTGATCATTGCAAATATATTGGACCACTTGTACTCCCGGATGTATTGCGCTGTTTTTTTTCTCACAGGTGCCGCTCAGCCAAATTTCCGAACCAAAAACCTGCGGTACATCTTTGAAAAATGGGGAATGTTGTTGAAAATATCGCCCCACAGATCGTAATAATCACGCTGCTGGATGATCAACCCATCCTCGCTGAGCACCAGTTTCGTTGCACCATACATTGGCGTATTGGGGAATTTTTTAAACATCATGGTCATGACCCAGTCAAACATGATCACATTGTCGTTTTGGGCAATGGCCAGAATTTCCATCTTCAACTGCTTGGTGCGCTTGGTAAGGCGCTTGCACATGGCGATAAAATTGTCAATACCCTCGATACGCTGGATGGTATCCTGAAAAACTATATCCCGGTGATAGTAAGGAAATATATGCGACCAATCGGGTTTCCCCTCCCGGTTGTAGGTTCTGGACCACAACTCCTGGATGGTGTCAATATTCAAGGGAACCTTTTCTTGTTCGACAATTTTAGGTTGCTGATCCATAGTATCCACTCTGTTTAAGATTATTTTTATTGATCAATTTAAATTATGTTCGCGGGGAGTCAAGAAGAAAATGAAATCTGCCGCCCACTCCGGGGATTGCCGAAGCGCCGAAAAGAACAGGAGGATCGAGCGGGTCATGTGGATATTGGTCCACTAATCTACACGAATTGTCACAAACGGAGGGCACGCAGATCTATGAAGGTGAAAGGGGGGAAGGGTATAACCAAGTTCTCGTAACATAGACTTAGGTCTGTTGGATGTGCGGGGTTAATCCCGGGACACTCTAAGAGTGAAGCCAAATTCCGGTTCGGCGATCGGACGCAGTTCGATTCATTCTCTGAAGTGCGCTGGGAGCCCTGTGGCAACCGGAATTTGCCATCCCAGATCCGACCCGTGGAATGAATTCCCGGTTTACAACCAGCTGAAGCCAGTGTTACGGAAATGGGGACATCTCACGGATTTTGCAGATTAAACAAGAATTTCAATACGGATCCAACGGACGGGACGGATTAAAAAAATGAGTGGCGCTTGGGTGAATTCTAATCGGGCAGAAAGATATCAACCCAGTGCTCAACGTGGTCGTCCACCAGAGGAATGGTATTCCCGGATCGTTCTATTCCATCGACGGTCAAACGCCGTACTCCCCTGTCGGAATGTTTTTGGGTGACTGAGATGTGATATATGGTCTCACGATAACGATAATGCAGCTTGTAACCATCCCAACCCTCAGGCAGGCAGGGCGAAACGCACAGTTTGTCGACCTTTATGCTCACACCCAAAAGGGATTCCACGATCAGCCTGTACATCCAGGCAGCCGATCCTGTGTACCAGGTCCAACCTCCGCGGCCGGTGTGAGGTGCCACGGCATAGACATCCGCGGCCACGACGTAGGGCTCCACTTTGTAAATTTCAGTTCCCGCGGCGTTGCTGGCATGATTGACGGGATTGATCAGCGTAAAGAGTTCCCATGCCTTTTTCCCATCCCCCATTTTCGCGAAAGCCATGATCGCCCAGATCGCGGCATGGGTGTATTGCCCTCCGTTCTCGCGGATACCGGGGACATAGCCTTTAATATATCCAGGGTTGAGGTCTGATTCATCGAAAGGAGGATCAAGCAGCTGGATCAGGCCGAAATCACGCCGCACGAGGCGCTTATCCAAAGCTTCCATGGCCATTACAGACCGCTCATGATCTCCGGCGTCCGATATCACGGACCAGCTTTGGGCGATCGAATCGATCTGGCATTCGGCATTGCCAGCCGACCCCAGCGGCGTGCCGTCATCGAAATAAGCCCGGCGGTACCACTCCCCATCCCAGCCGCTCTCTTCAATATGTTCGCGCAATTCCCCGGATTCCTTGATACAACGCCCGGCGAAAGCGTCATCCCCATGCAACCGCGCAAGCTCAGCAAAACGGGTCAGAACGAAATGAAGGAAAAACCCCAGCCAGACACTTTCACCTCTCCCCCGTTCCCCCACGAGATTCATCCCGTCATTCCAATCCCCGGAACCGATCAGCGGCAGACCGTGCCTCCCATATCTGAAACTGGCCTGCAGGGCCTTGACACAGTGCTCGTAAAGGCTCGCCACCTGTTCAGAACGCCCCGGCAGATCATAATATGAATCTTCATCAGAATTGACCGGACGGCCTTCCAGGAAACCGAGCGATTCATCGAGCACACCGGTATCCCCCGTGGCGAAGACATAGTGGCAGGCGACAAGAGGCAGCCACAGGCGGTCGTCAGAACAGTGGGTGCGAACCCCCTGACCCGTGGGCGGATGCCACCAGTGCTGGACATCCCCCTCCGGGAATTGCCGCGTGGCACAAAGAAGCAGTTGCTCGCGCGCGATAAGTGGCCTGGCATGGATCAGCGCCATCACATCCTGCAATTGATCGCGGAAACCGATGGCGCCCCCGGATTGATAGGTCGCGGTGCGGGCCCACAAGCGGCAGGACAGTGTCTGATAGAGCAGCCAGCCATTGGCAAGCACATTTAAAGACTGGTCGGGAGTTTCCACGCTGACCGCGCCCAAGGTGTGATTCCAATGTTCCCAGACCGCGTCGAGGGCTTCACGGGCAGCGATAGAACCCTTGAAGCGCCTGGCCAGGGAGCTGGCCTCCTCCGCGTTTTTCCCCAAACCCAGCCTGAAGATGATCTCACGATCCTGTCCCGCACCCAGCTCAAAATTCACCTGGATCGCGGCGCAGGGGTCCAGAGCGGCGCCAACCCTGCCGGAGAGACGGGCCCGCGTCATCGCCGCAGGGGCGTCCAGCCTTCCATTGCGCCCCAGAAACTCTGTCCGGTCGCAGGTAAACGAGTGTGAAATATCGTCCGTGTCAAAGAACGCGGTCCTCTCGGGGAAAATGGTGTTGTAAGAATTGCGGGCCAGGATGGCGCCACTTCTATGGTCTGTCTTTGTGATGACCTGCATGGCGTTTTTTGCCCTCAGGTCGCCCAACACCCATTCAACGAATCCTGTGGCGGAGAGCTTTCTGGTTTTGTCGGATTCATTGCGCACTTTCAGCACGGCGAATTTGACATTGGAATCGATCGCCACATAGATCCAGAGCTCTGTTTTGATGGCGTGTTCGGTATGCTCAAAGACGCTGTAGCCAAAGCCATGCCTTGCCACATAAGGCGTGAAGCCGCGGCAGGGAAGCGGGGTGGGAGACCAGAAGTATCCCCGTTCTTCATCCCGGAGGTAAAACGCCTCGCCCCTGAAATCACCCACAGGATCATTTTCCCAGGGCGTCAGCCTGAACTCGTGGGAATTCTCGCACCAGGTGTAGGCAAGGCCGCTTTCCGAGACGACGGTCCCGAACAGCGGATTGGCGATCACATTCACCCAGGGCGCGGGCGTTATCTGCTCCTGGCTTGTAGTGATCACATACTCACGGCCGTCCGGAGTGAATCCGCCCAGGCCGTTGAAGAACGTCAGATCTTCACGGGGAGAGGGCGGAACAGGCACGGGGGCGGGCCGCGGGGAGCGGGTCAGAGCCAGGGCTGGGACGGAAATTCCGGCTTGTATGCGCCCATTGATCTGCTCTGACAGCGAACCTCTGGCGTCGGAGATTATTACCCGGGCAACCGTTTGGATCAGGATCCGGTCTTCCTCGGAAACCTGCTCCTCGGCCCTGACAAAAATCCCCCCGGGTTGATCGATCAGGTTGGCATCCATGCCTGAGGCGATCTGCCCCATGATCTCGTCGTGCAGAAGCTGTCTGTAACCGCCATGGTCCTCGTTCCAGATGACCAGATCCACAGCCAGGCCCTTCAACCGCCAGTAGACGTGAGCCTGAATGATCTGACGCACGAGGTCCATATTGGCGGGGTCTTCGATCCGAAGGAGAACGATCGGCAGATCGCCGGAAATGGCATAGCCCCAAAGGCCGGGTTGTCCGCGGCGGTTCTGGACCAGAATACCCGCCTCGGCGCGTAGCGAGGCATTGGCATAGATTATTGAGCTGGCAAGACGGCAATAGAGTTGCGCGTCAGCCTCCGTGATATCGAATTGGCGCAGGAGCACGTGTCCGTGGGTCCAGGCCAGGTTGAAAACACGGTTGGCCAGGCGGCGGTCCTGGTATTTATGCATCAGACCCAGGGCTTCATCACGGGTTTCGCCAATTCCGGTAACCATATCGATCACCGCCACTTGATCCGGCTCAAGGGTGATCCTGTAACAGATGGCAACGATCGGATCGAGCACAGAACCCTCGCTGTTGGAAAGGGCCCCGTTGCCTTCACTGTCAGCGCCCGCTTTCATGGCCGCTGGCTCAGCAATGGTGTTGCCCCGGCCAATGAATTTCCCGCGGTCTGTCTCATAGGAAACTTCCACGATGTCAACGTTATAGGCGGCCATCAGATGGAACATCCAGGGCTCTTTCTCGCTCTCGGAACGGGGACGGCGGGTGCAAAGGATCCCCCGTGAATGACGAATGATCTCGGTCTGCACAAAAAGATTGCTGAAAGCTGGATGAAGCGCGTCCGCGGCAGGGGTCGCCAAGACAACTTCCGCGTAACTCGTTACGTCTATCGTCCTGCGCACCCGGCCATGGTTGGTAATGCGCACCCGGCGAAGCTCGATGTCGTCCTCCGGCGAGACGGCAACTTCGGTGTGAGTGTCCAGACCATTGTGCTTGCAGCGAAACTCGACCCTGCCTTCCAAAAATATCGCTTCATAACTCTTCGGGCGTTTAAGAGTGGGCTGATACGCCGTCGACCAATACTCCCCGCTTTCCACATCCCGGATAAAGCAGAAGGTCCCCCAGTTATCGCAGGTGCGGTCTTCCCGCCAGCGGGTCACATCGAGATCTTTCCAGCGGCTGTAGCCTCCGCCGGCATTGGTCACCATAACATTGTATCTGCCATTGGAGAGCAGCTGCAGTTCAGGATTGGGAGTGTCCGGATCCGTGAACACACGGATCGGGGTCTCCTGTGGGCTGGAAGCCAGATAGTTCTCCGCCAGCCTGCTTGTCCGCATAAAATAAGCCGTTGCCCTGGGAATCCGCTCCTGCAGAAGCAGCAGGGTCGCCTGGAACAGGGATTCTGATTCGAAGCGTTTCTGCATCGGCCGGTCGAGCAGCAGATAGGCCAGGGAAAGGAGGATCATACCCTGATGATGTGCCATATAAGAGCGGATCAAGGCATGCGTCTGCCCCCGCGGCACCCTGGAAGGCGTGTAATCAATCGCCTCGTAAAAGCCATAACGGGTTTCAAAACCACTCGCGGAAAGACGCTCAAGATTTGAACAAGCCTCCTCAGGATCCACCATCAAAGCCAAAGCGGAAGCATAGGGCGCGATCACCAGATCCTCCGCCAAACCTCGTTTAAGCCCCAAACCCGGCACGCCGAAAGCCCGGTATTGATAGTTCAGTTGCGCGTCCGTCGCATTGTAGCCACTTTCTGAAATGCCCCAGGGTACAGAGCGCCTTTTCCCATAATCGATCTGTCTGGCCACCACGGCCTTATAGGTCTGGTCAAGCAACGTATTATCATAGGTTGGCATCACCAGCAACGGCATCAGATATTCAAACATCGATCCGCTCCAGGAGAGCAGAATGGGTTCTCCCCCCGCGGTGGTGAGCAGGCGGCCCAGGGAAAACCAACTTGCCTGGGGCAGTTTATCCTGGGCGATCGCCACAAAACTGCCGAACCTGGCTTCCGAAGCCAGAAGATCATAGTAACCGGAATCCCGGCGTGATTCCCTGACGTTATAGCCTATGGACATCAGGTGGCGGTCCTCGTTATAGAGAAAATCATACTCCATATTGGAAAATGCTTCGCACTTGAGGCCAAGTTCCCGGATGGTTGCCAGCCTGGCTCTGGCTTTTTGCCCGGCCGCGGTTTGCAGGGCCTGGAGCTCTTTCAGGGTGGGGATCTGGGCGGAGCCAGGACCTCCGGGGCCAGATCCCGCCTCCGGCTCATCCGCCAGCAGGCTCAGCTCAGCCAAGGCCTCCCGGCACCTGCCGGCAAAAGCCCGTGCCCACGAGTTGGCTTCGCTGCCTGGGTCATCATCGGGAACCTTTGTTTTTGCCACCACCTCCTCCGCGGATCGGGAAAGCTCTTCCAGGCATTGCCTCGCGGCAGCAACAGTGGCGGGCGGGGCAATGGCGCTGGCTTCGGTCTGCTGACGCAGCGTGGAAAGCAGGGTGACAGGGTTCAGCTTTGCCGCCGCGGCAACGGACTCCGTCAAAACTTCCAGGGTGTTCAATAACCCTTCGTATAAGCGGAGCCCCAGAATTTTATCATCTTCCAGCATTAAAAGCCCCTGCCGCAATATGATCAGGTCCCCGGCCAGGTTTCCGCTGTCCACCGATGAAATATACAGGGGTTCCAGGGGCAGGAGTGTCTGCGTGTCATACCAATTGTAAAAATGCCCCCGATACCGCTGCAAACCTTCCATGGTCCGCAGCGTTTTTGCCGTCCGGTCAAGAAGCTGCCCGCAGGATATGAAACCAAAGTCATACGCGGAGAGATTTGCCAGCAGCGACAAGCCCATGTTTGTGGGGGAGGTGCGATGCGCGATGACCGCGGCGGGGTTTTCCTGAACGTTATCCGGGGGAAGCCAGTTATCATCGGGGCCGGCGAAGGTTTCAAAGGAGGCCCAGGTTTTGCGCGCCAGTCTCCGCAGAAAGACCGTCTGATCTTCCGTGAGCCTGGCTTCCCGCGGTATCAGCGGACGGCTGTACCACCAGGCAATGGCCGGGGCGAAAAACCAAAGCGCCAGAACCGGCAGGGCCAGTGGCAGCGCCTCAGCCCGGTAAATCGCCATCCCGATCACCGCGGTGGCGGCCAGAACCGGCGATATCCACATCTTGCGGAACGAATCGGCCAGCCGGGAGCGATTTGCGTTATCCCCAGCCCCGGAGGGATTCCATTCCAGGAGGTTCCTGCGCGAGAACAGAACCCGCCAGCCGGTGCGCAGCACGGCATCCAGGCTGTAATAAGCTTCATGGGGCAGGCAGACAAAATTGAACGCGACTTCAGTGATCCGGCGGCGGGTCGAGTCAACTTCGGCGGCAAGGTGATCCCTCAAAGTCACATTCGTCGGTTTACGCAGGGTATTCAGCACCGCCGTGATCAAGGCGGGCAGAAGAATGATCCCGATCACCGCGCAAGTCCAGAATAACGGTGAAGACATCACTGTCCAACCCATGAGCAGCATGAGGGTCAGGGCGGCGGAGGTCAGGCTGCGCCGCAGGTTGTCAAAGATCTTCCAGCGAGACAGCCAGGACAGTGGATTCTTTCGCAGCCGGCCATCTGGCCCCGGGATCCAGGGCATCACCCATGGCCCGATCTGCCAGTCGCCTCGGATCCAGCGGTGGCGCCGGCTGACGTCCGCGCTGTAGCGGGACGGGTAATCTTCATACAGTTGCACATCGGTCAGGAGGCCGGACCGGGCATAACACCCCTCCAAAAGGTCATGGCTCAGGATCCGGTTTTCCGGGAAACGGCCTTTCAACGCCAGTTCGAACGCGTCAACGTCATAAATGCCCTTGCCGATAAAAGAGCCTTCGCCGAAGAGATCCTGATACACATCGGATACCGCCCGCGTATAGGGATCTATGCCTGGCTCGCTGGCACACAGCGCGGCATAGCGTGACCGGTTCGCGCCGGGCATGCTGATGGCCACCCTTGGCTGCAGGATGCCATATCCTTCCACGACCCGCTGCTGTTCTGGATCATACCGCGGCCGGTTCAGCGGATGCGCCATCGCTCCGATAAGTTGCCTGGCAGAATCCCTCGGTAACTGTGTGTCCGTATCCAGGGTGATGGCATACTTCACATCCCTCAGCAGCGCGGTGTCGCCCACCACCAGCGAGAAGCTGTGCTGCGCACCGCCCCCCAGAAAAGCATTCAAATCGGCAAGTTTGCCGCGTTTGCGCTCATAACCCATCCATATCCTATCCCTGGGATTCCAACGCCGCGGGCGATGGAACAGATAGAAGACACTGCCCTGCTGGTCCTGGTATTTGGCATTCAATTCCTCTATGCTCTCCCGGGCGAACTGCAGCAAGGGATCATCTTCCGGCAGCGTCTCATGCTCAGCATCGGCAAAATCCGTGAGCAGCCCGAAATGGAGATGGTCTTCCCGATTGGCCAGGAACCGTACTTCCAGAGCGGTGACCAGGGATTCAACGTTCTCAAAACTGGTGATCAGCGTCGGGACCACCACCAGGCTGCGCAGATCCTGGGGTATCCCCCGGGAATAGTCCATCCGCGGAAGGCGTTTTGGAGCTGAGAGTAACGCGGAAAACCAATTTACCAAAGCTATGGCGAGATGGCTGGTACAGAGCAGAGACAGGAACCCGGCCAAGCCCAGCCACCAGCCTTTCAGCCCGCCGAAGAAGGCCACCGACACCAGGATGCCGGAGAGGATCAGGGTCAGGAGGATAATGGAGCCGGCATAGATCAGCAAGGGAAACCGTTGACTGGCTTTGCGCAGAATATCCCGGGGTGAAAAACGGACCCTGGCCATGTGTTCCAGCCGGTACAATCCCTTGTCTATCAGATAATAACCCACATGCGCCCGGCGCTGGTCTCCGCTTTTATCATACGCTGCCCTATTGGCCAGGCGGACAGCGAAGCGCGCCACCTCGCTCTCGGTATGGCGGCTTTTCTTGGCGATCTTTTCCACTGAGTGGCGGTAGCTGTCCCGGGAAGTAAAATCCATTCTGCCATAAACACCGGCAGGATCTTCGATCAGTATCTGCTCGACCTTGCTCATGGACTCGACAAATTTCTGCCAGTCCATTGCCCCGAGAAACCGCAGGCTGCCGATACTGTTGCTCACGGATACCTGGTCAGCCGATTGTTGCTGGTTTTCAGCCCGCACCAATTGCTCGATGGTCAGTCCGGATTCCGATAAACGCTGTTCGATCCAATGCAGCGGCAGGGCCAGGTTTGGCACGTGCCCCTGCAGGCGGTAGGACATTGCGGCCACAAACGCGCTGCTCAGCTCCAGATCCGATCTCGCCATGTCGGCGATCGTCAGAATCAGGTCACTGGGATTTTTGGCGGCGGTTTCCATCATCTGGCCGGCCCAATATTCAGCCAGTTGGCGGTCGTTCCTCTCAGCGGCGATTCTTGCCGCCACCCGGCGCAGGTTTTCCATCAGAGCCAGACGCAACATGATGGGAATGGCCCAGAGTTCGCCCAATTTCAGTGAGGTCACAGATTGATAGGCGGCCACGAAGCTACTGAGGTTTTCCGGATCCACCCTTCCGTCACCATGGGAAATGGTCTCCAACGCGAGGTCATATACTCTGGGCAAACCGGCCATCGGGCCGTTCAACAGGTATGGCAGTTCCCAATTGTAGCCCTTGGAAAAGTGCCGTTTGGCAATTCGAATTTGCTCTTCGATCAAATAAAAATTATCGAGCAGCCATTCTCCCGCTGGAGTTATTCTTTGCTCCGCCTTGACATCCTCCGTCAGAAGATCATACACATCCAGCAGGTAGCTTTCATTCTCTGCCAGGCGGGTCAGCAGGCTTCCCCTGGGGTGGCCCTTGCCAAGATGATGCTCCCTGGCAATGGTCTGGCCATGCAGCTTCATCTGATCAGCGCTTAACAGTTCAGAGCGAAGGGGAAGTTCGGCAGGCGTAAGCTTCAACCGGGGTTTTTTTCGGCCCAGCTTTGCCCACAGACGGGACAATTGATACCGCAGTTTCTTTATTCTGATCGCCATAGTGGATCTGTTTCACCCAGGACCAAAACAACTGCCTTATCCAAACGTGAAAATTCTGCAAAGCCCAGGGTATTGGGGATGAGTTTGACGGCCAGGGGGGTTCGGTCCGGCGTCACAACATTGACCTGCCTGGCCAAAGATCGTGAGGGGTAATCCAAAAGAATGCCTTGGGAAAAGGATTTACGTCGTTTTGGAGCCAAATTGCCAGCTCTTTTTTCCTGCGCAAAGCCAGAACCCGGTTTTTCAGGTTCATTGGGTGGTGACCTCCGGAGTGACGATCTAAATTCATTATTCATTTCAGATTTTCCATGCTAAAAAACATCATAAGAAAAGAATATGCTGATGTCAATATATTTCTGGCCAATTGCCTGGGTGATCTGCTTCGATCTCAAACCTGGTTTGGCGATCTGAAAGAGCCAAAGTTGAATACGGATTCAACTGATGGAACGGACATACGGATAAAGAGAATGGATCAGAAATGCACAGGATCGATACTCTCCGGTTTGGGAAGTGAGGCAGTTTTTATTTTGTCCCTCCCCTCAGGGATCAAACAGTTTGATTTTGTCCCTCTGCGGAAGGATGAAGGTTTTGATGTTTTGAGAGGCTGACTTGCAGAAGGGGGGCAGTGGATCAAACGATGCTGTCACCACGCCGCCAAGACCATTACAACTGCTGTTTGAGGCTGCCAGCGACAGTAGAGATCGAAGCCAGCATGTTGACAGATCGTCCATATGCTGGCTTTAATAATACCCTCGGATGAGGCTCAACTTCATCCTCCTTTATTCTTGTGATTCTCGTCCGCGTCACATTAACATGTCACAAATACATCCCCGTTTACGGAAACATATCTGCGTAATACGGGCCGTATTACAAGAGTATATCTCCGTAATCAGGGATATTCTGCTTGACAGGTTTATTGCTTTTTCATAATTTGACCTGCATCATGAATGGAAAGTATCCGTTTGTTGCGGATCGAGGAGCCGGAAGATGGAAAACAAGATTGAACAAGAGATCAAGCGCTGGCTGAGCGACGATATCAGGGACCACATGTACAGGGGGAAGGCCATCATCATCCTGGGTCCCCGCCAGTGTGGCAAAACAACTCTGTTGCATGCCATCTCCTCCGGCCTGGAGAATAAACTCTATCTGAACTGTGACGACGCCAATGATCGCCAGGCCCTTGAAACCAGGAGTTTGGCAGCCCTGAGATCCCTGGTGGGAACGCACAAGTCTGTGTTGATCGACGAAGCGCAGCGGGTGAGCGATATTGGCCTGAGCCTCAAGATCATGGTGGACAATATCCCAGGGATCCAGATCATTGCCACCGGTTCGTCTTCTTTCGAGCTCTCGAATCGCATCAACGAACCCCTCACAGGCAGGAAGTTCGAATACCACCTGCATCCGTTTTCCCATCAGGAACTCGCCGCTCACTTCGGAGAATGGGAAGAGCAGAAAAATCTTCAGCGGCGCTTGATCTTCGGCTCATATCCGGATGTGGTGAAAAATCCCGGGGAAGAGCAGGGCTTGCTTAACCTATTGGTGGGCAGTTATTTGTTTAAGGATGTCTTCATGTTCCAAGACCTTCGCCGGCCTGAACTTCTGGAGAATATCCTGCGCGCCCTGGCTCTGCAGGTGGGTTCCGAAGTATCCTATACGGAACTGGCGCAACTAACCCGGACGGACCACTCCACCGTCCAACGCTACATACATTTGCTTGAGCAGGCGTTCATCATCTTCCGGCTCTATAATTTCAGCTCCAACCAGCGCAACGAGATCAGGAACGCCCGGAAAATCTATTTCTGGGATAACGGCGTGCGAAACAGCCTGATCGACGATTTCCGGCCGCCTGAACTGCGGGAGGATATAGGCAAACTGTGGGAGAACTACCTGGTGTCGGAAAGAATGAAGTACCTCGGCAACAACAAGCTTTACAGATCCAGTTACTTCTGGCGCAACGTCAATCAAAGCGAGATCGATTATCTTGAGTTCTATAATGGCAGGATCGAGGCTTATGAAATCAAATGGAGCCCCAAACGTAAAGTAGCGGCATCAGCCTTCCTGAGCGCCTATCCGGAAGCCGCTGTCAGCAGAGTGGACCGGGAAAATTACCGTGGGTTTGTAGGCTGATGGCACAGCGTGGGCTTGGACCAAGATCTGATGGACCATAAGAATTACCTTGTATGTGGATGACTATGCCCGCGAAATTGCCTTGACACTTGCACCTAACTAAAAAGCTATCATGGTCTTACCCCTCGGAAGGGGTTCATGGTTGCCCTTAGTTTGATCCCGATTTCCCAGAAAATTACCCTTAGGCTGCAGCGTAAATTTAGGCTCTTGTTCATTTATAGTGGGTGGTTTGAGTCTCTAAAGGCCAACACCGTTGTCATAACCGCTCCGATCACTGTCATCCCGGCCTTTGGGTGTCGTGGCGAATTGGTTAATGAGTTAATGGGTTAGACAACAAAAAAACACGCATTTCCTCATATCCTATATTTTATTCAGTAACATAGCGTTACTTTTTTACATGTGATAATCCTCTCACCAAGTCTTAGCTTAATGAGATAGACTCCTGAAGGTAGCTTACCACCCATATTATCCTTGCCATTCCAGTTAACTGAGTATTGCCCTGCCCCCCTTTGGCCATCATCAATCTTTGCCACCAATTGTCCCTTGAAGTTGAAAACAGAAAGCCCGATCATACCTGGCTCTTTCAATTCATAAGTCAATGAAAGGCTTTGACCAAAAGGATTGGGACAGGCAAAAAGCTGCACAGGACAGGTAATAACATTATCATCGGTGGAATTGCCATTATATTCTGTTGTGAACACTTTGAATACCACTGGGCTGCCTGAGCTGTTTGAGAGAAGTATCTCGCCATGTCCGTCGCCATTGACATCCCCTAAGAAATATGATAATTGTGTTGACGTATTAGGGTTGTAAACTTCATTGATTATATAATCCAATACCAATCCATCCGCGTTATCCCAGCGGAAGAAATTGAAAATCTCGAGCTGGGGAACACCATAACACAAGTAATTGCCATCATTGAACCTGGCACAGTATATGGACAGGATGTTTGTTGGGGGTGTGTGCCATAGTTCAAACTCCAGATCAACAGTATCAGATCCCCAACATATATAAAATCCATTACCTTCAAAAAAAGCCAAATCATCGAAAGAATCATTATTAAAATCTCCCATGATTAGTCTTAGAATAAAATAAGTGTCAAATTCTCCGTAAGTTGCATCGCAAATATTATCAAAGACTGAACCCCCAAAAAAGACCTTTAGACACTGGGCATCGACCTGATCAATATTCAGAGAACTGGTCACAAGATCGCTAAAGCCGTCACCATTCAGATCTCCCACAGAAAGGGAAATCCCGTAACTTTCCCCCATCTCACCATGGTGGAACCAATCACACACAGTATCAAAGTCTGGACCTCCGTAGAAAATATTCACCTGTCCATATTGGTACATATTCCAATGTAAAGATGATACCACCAGGTCATTATATCCATCTCCGTTAAAGTCTCCCGATATATCTATGTTGTCGCCAAATTCAAGGTACCAGGGTATGATCCCATATTCCAATCCATCAAAGATCATATCTGGAATAATATCAAAATTTGGGCCTCCATAATAAACAAGTACTCTCCCCCATTGATCGACACCATACCCAGTTTCGGAAATCACTAGATCGCAATACCCATCTCCGTTAAGATCACCATTGTAAGCTATTGTTCTTCCAAATTGATGATATGGCCCTGGATATGCAGGATCAGGGATTATGTAATCAGGGTCTGTGCTTAGAGTGCTTCCACCCAAATAGATATATACGTCTCTTCGTCCCATTTCGCTTCCTATTGTATGGCCACTCAACACAATATCATTGTATCCATCGCCATTAATGTCTCCGTTCCCTTTGACTTTTCCACCCCACAAATCTGTGTCACTCTCAAATGGCGAATCAATAGACGTTAGCAACTGCATTTGGGATTGCGCAAAAACGGCCAATGCGAGACCGCAAAAGAACCAAAGTAACACTATTTTCGGCATGATCGCTCCAAAACATCCATCCTTATTATCTTGCAGTTTGTGTTACCCGGTTTTCTGAGTAACAAACGCGCATTAACTTTTGGACAACTTAATGTAATGTGTTACTTGTCAAGACAAAAAAAGAGCAAGCTAAGTACCTGCTCTATATATTAATATATATCCTGTTATATTGTGCAAATCATTTGACGTTAAAATTATCCATGAACTGCTGGAGGACGGCGCTGCGCGAGGGATGGCGGAGTTTTCTGAGGGCTTTGTCCTCGATCTGGCGGATGCGTTCG
>CAYRVG010000160.1:0-9610 GCA_964427765.1 uncultured Candidatus Cloacimonadota bacterium | reverse complement strand
AAAAGTTTGTTATAATCTATATGAATGTTGGTCCAGTAACTCAGTGGTAGAGTATCTGCCTTTTAAGCAGAGAGTCGTTGGTTCGAGTCCAACCTGGATCACCACCTGCGACCCCTTCGTCTATCGGTTAGGACACAAGATTTTCATTCTTGTAAGAGGGGTTCGATTCCCCTAGGGGTCGCCATATTCAGATCTTTTATGAAAATGCGTCCCGTTCGTCTAGTGGCCTAGGACTCGTGATTCTCAGTCACGCAACAGGGGTTCGATTCCCCTACGGGATGCCATTTTTTTGCCTGGACAGTGGGGAGGTCATTTTATCTGGCATTGGGCTGTTTTTTGCATAAATTGTTTTAAATGCTTAAATAATTGGGATATGAAGAGCGATTGAAGAAAGATAACGGTTTATTGCAGGATCTGGAGCCGGAGACGTATCCGGATCGCCGGATCAGGCTTATCCTGGACAACCAGGGCAGCAAGCACAGCTTAATCCTGCACCGCTGGCTGCTCATCCTGATAGTCCTGCTGGTCGTGGCCGGATTGATACTGGTGGGATTCTATGGTTTCAAGGGTCAAAGCGCCGCGGAAGCATCCCGCCTGCGGAAACTGGAGACCGAAAACAGCTATTTGCGGGGAAAACTCGATCTTTATGAAGCGGAGATCGATTCCATCAACTCCCGGCTGGACACCCTCACCGTTTATGAAAAAGAGTTGGACACAGCTTATCCCTATTACGCCGGGGGAAAACCGGAAACACAGAACCGCCTTAAGGTAAATCCCGGGCTGATAAAAAAACTGGATTCCATTGAGTATAAACTGGCCATCCTGAAACAAACTGAATTCGGTTTCGCGGACGCAACCCTGTTATATGAACTTCCCCAGGATTTTGACACCCACGGGGACGGCATCCCGGCCATATATCCAACCTTTGGCAGGATGAGTGACGGCTGGGGTTGGCGGTATCATCCCGTAACCCTGGAATTCGAGTTCCACAAGGGGTTGGATATTGCCAACAAGACCGGTACACCCGTCTACGCGACAGCGGATGGCGTGGTTTCCAAAGCGCGGCGTGAGAATGGTTTTGGCAAAGTGATCACCATTGAACACACTGATGGTTATCAGTCTTTGTATGGGCATCTGGATAGTTTTGAGGTCCGCCCCGGGCAGGTGGTCTGCAAGGGGCAGATAATCGGGGCGATTGGAAACACGGGGGTTTCCACGGGTCCGCATTTGCATTATGGCGTTTCCAGAAATGAAACGGCCCTGAATCCCACCCTGTATCTCAACCGCATAGACACCAATACCTACGCCGGCAGATGACCTCCATTCGAAAAAAAGCCTGGATCTTCACCGCCCACAGTCCCAGGGAGATCTTCTCTTCCTATCGCAGCATCAAACTTCCCCAGGATTTGATCGTGGTGGCGGACAACGGTTTGGAACGCGTGCACTCCCTTTGCTTGGAACCTGATGTGATTGTCGGAGACATGGATTCAGTTTCTCCAGACCTAAGGGCACTATATCCAGCCACACCTGTGTTGTTGTATCCAGCCGCGAAGAATGAAACGGACACGGAACTGGCCATAAACTGGTGCCTGCAGAACAATATTGAAAAGATCGTTATCTGCAATGACCTGGGGGGACGCTTCGACCATGCTTTCGCTCTGGTGCAAAATCTGGCCATGCTACGGGAAAAAGGTGTGGGCTGCAGGGTGGAATCGGAAGAGCAGCAAATGTTCTTCCTGGATAAAAACACCACATTGGAGGGGCGTCAGGGCTGCCTGCTATCCCTTTTTGCCTGGCGTGAGGAGGCGGTTTTCAGCTCTTCAAGCGGTTTAAGGTTCCCTCTCGACGGGGTCAACCTGACACCGGTTTATACCCGCGGGGTGAGCAATATCATTGATTCTGCCAGGGTCCGGATCAGGATTTCATCAGGCCAGGTTCTGGCTGTGCTGACGAAATAAAAATTGACAGGATTTATCTCCTAATATATTCTGTTTTAAAATGGTTAAAACTTTGGGAGAAAAAATATGAACGAAACCCGGGAAAGTGAAACGCTGAGTTTTGAAAAAGCCCTTGTCAAACTCGAGGATATCGTTGAACGCATGTCCAGTGAGCAACTGAACCTGGACCAAATGATAGCCCTCTATGAAGAGGGCATAGGCTACCTGAACATCTGCCAGAAACAGCTCTCGGGAGCCGAGGCCAAGATAACAGTCCTCAACGAGAGGATCAAGCAGGCTGATAAAAGCGAGGATGACAATGGATAGGAAAGTGCGTTTGAAAAAGGACATGAAAGAGAAACAGGAGCTGGTCAACATCATCCTGGACCGCTATTTACCGCGCAAGGACGAATATCCCAAAAACATCCACAAGGCTTTGCGATACAGTGTGTTTGCCGGCGGGAAAAGACTGCGGCCCTACCTAACCATGAGCACTTATCAGATATACAAGGTCAATGTCGAGCCGATCACGCCTGTGGCCGCCGCGATCGAAATGCTGCACACTTTCTCCCTGATGCATGACGACCTGCCCGATATAGATAATGACGATTACCGGCGTGGCAAAAAGGCCTGCCATGTCCTCTTTGGCGAGGGGGAGGCCCTTCTGGCAGGAGATGCCCTGCTGGTCAGCGCTTTTGAACTGATCACTTTGGCTGAGATAAAAGCGGAGCACAGGCTGCGATTTGTCCGGGAAATGGCTGAGGAATGCGGTATCAAGGGTTTGATAGCAGGCCAGATGGTCGATATCGAATCCGAAGGGAAAAAAGTGGATGAGAAGAAGATCAACTACATCCACGAGAATAAAACCGCCAAACTGATCAAACTCTGCCTGAGGTTCGGAGCCCTGGCCGGCGGCGCGCCAGATAGCGAACTCAAAGCGTTGGAAACTTATGGAGCCAAGATCGGGCTTGCCTACCAGATCGTAGATGACCTTCTGGATATCGAGGGCGATCCAGATCAATTGGGTAAAACCACAGGCAAGGACGCCAACGTAAAGAAAGCCACCTATCCCTCGGTTTACGGAGTGGCGGAATCAAAACGCCGGGCGCAGGAACTGATCTCCCAAGCCAGATCAAGCATTGCGGGTCTTGGTGAAAAAGCCCTGATGCTGGACATAGTTGCAGAATACCTCTTAAACCGCAAATCATGAGGATACGTTACAAACTTCTGACACCGACCGCGTTGCCACCCGCAAAGATGACAAAAAACAGTGTGGGCTGGGACCTGAGCGCCGATCTTAAACACCCCGAGATCCTGGAGCCTGGAGACAGGGCGGCGATCCCCACGGGTATCGCGGTTGAGATCCCGGAAGGATATGAAGGCCAGATCCGCCCGCGAAGCGGATTGGCTCTGCACCGTGGACTGGGAGTTCTGAACAGCCCTGGCACTATCGATTCGGATTACCGCGGAGAGATAAGTATCATAGTGATCAATAGTTCGGCGGAGGTCCTGACCATCCAACCCACCATGAGGATCGCCCAACTTGTTATCTGCCCGGTTGTTAAAGTTACCTTCGAAGAATCTGAGGCGCTGGAGGATAGTGAGCGTTCCCAAGGCGGTTTTGGACACACTGGGGAATGATTTAAGGAAGTGAAGATGACCATTATTGAAAAAATCAACCGGTTGCGACGGGAAAAGAACGCACTCATCCTGGCCCATAATTACCAAAGGATCCCGGTCCAGGACATTGCAGACCACAGGGGGGATTCCCTGCAGTTATCAGTTTTATCCAGCAAAAGCAAATCCGATCTGATCGTTTTCTGCGGCGTTCGTTTCATGGCCGAGACCGCCGCGATCCTCAAACCCAGCGCGAAGGTCTTGCTGCCAGTCAAGGATGCGGGATGTCCGATGGCGGATATGATCACTGCCAGCCAGCTAAAAGAATTCAAGGCACAGCATCCCGGGGCACCCGTCGTCTGCTATGTCAATTCCTCCGTCGAGGTCAAGGCGGAAAGCGATGTCTGCTGCACCTCTTCCAATGCGGTGAAAGTCCTCAGGTCCTTTCCCAAGGACCAGACCATCCTCTTTGTCCCGGACAGGCATCTTGGAACCTGGGCTGCCCGGCAGAGCGGACGCAAAGTCATTGTTTGGGAAGGTGCCTGCCCCGTGCATGAATGCGGTTTCACCCGCAGGCAATTGGACAGGCTACGCAGGAAACATCCGGATTTCGAACTCCTGGCCCATCCCGAATGTAGTGACGACATAGTTCTTGAGGCTGACCACGTTCTCTCCACCGGCGGGATGATGAAATACGCGCAAAAGCATAACCGGCTGATAATCGCCACGGACGCTTCATTTACCGACTATCTTAACCACTTGTATCCCGAAAAGCAATTCATAGCCCTGAATACACGGGCCAGATGCCTGGACATGCGCAAAACAACGCTTCGCGATGTCCTGAACGCCCTGGAAACTGAGCAGTACCACGTGAAGGTGCCCCAAAATATCGCGGACAAGGCGGTTCATTCACTTAATCGCATGCTGGAGATCTCAACCTGATTCAAACAAGAAGGGTGGATCTGGATGAACGGGGTCATTACATCTGGCAGGACGTGAATTCACAGCCTGTTTCCCAGGCATCCGACACCCTGCAAAAAGCGGCTCTGGAATTTGCCGGAGAGCAATGCCCGCGCGTTCTCGAACTGGGCAGCGGCAACGGCATCGTGAGCATCATGCTGGCCTTGCAACGCCCCCACTGGAAGATAGACGCCATCGAGATCCAGCCCGGATTGCACGCCCTTGCCGTTAAAAACGCCGCCCTTTGTAACGTGAGGGTCAACTTCATGCCCTTTGATCTGCGAGATTACGATTCAGGGCAAAAATATGACCTGATCGTCTCCAATCCCCCCTGGCAAAAGCATGGAACCGGAAGGCAAAGCAACTACCCCAGCAGAAACATCAGCCGTCACGAGATCTCCTGCGCCGTGCCGGATGTGCTGAACTGCGCAAAGCGCAATCTTCATCCCGCCGGCGCGTTAATACTGATCTATCCGGGGAATAGGGAGGGCGAGATCCGGAGCCAGGCGGAAAATAGTTTGCTTGACATAATTTCGGTCTCCCCGGCTGCTGAACTCAAAGAACAAAAGATATTTTACATCAGGCACAAAGGAAAATAGGGATGAAATCGAAATTCATATTGGTTCTGGTCGTGGTCACAGCCACTTTGCTGGGCTGGACGTTCCTCCACTACCAGTATCAGGAAAACAGGCAGTTTCGCCTGCAACAGATCCCCGGAATCCCCATCTACGTATACATGGAGGAAGCCGTGGCCATGGACAGCCTGGCCATAGACCTCTTTGTCAATATTCCCGAGATCGATTCCCTGACCAAGGAAAGCGGGGTATCGGCCGCCGAGGCGCTGCTCCAGGAATACGAACTGGGCATTGAGCCTGGAACACTGGAACAATACAGTTTACCCAATGTCATGACCCTCAGCTTCAAGCCCGTTTTTTCATCCCTGCGGGGAAGGGAGCAAGCGCTGAAAATACTGGCTGAGCAGGAAGTGCCGGAGGCGGATATAGACAAACAGGAACTCGCCTGGGGCTTGCTGGAGGGGGAATTGGATTATCTTGGCAGGCGCTGGGCCATATCCACCCTGTTTACCGCCCTGCTCTTTTTCCTGATGCTTCTGTTCGCACGCATGTGGCTGTTTTTGGATCTCAAAAACTCCCGGGCGGAAGGGGAAAGATCCACCCTGTTGGAGAGGATCCGGAAAAAGGAAGTCACGCGTTGGCAGAACGCTTTGCTTGTGATCTTGCCCCTGGCGATCAACGTCATCACCTATCTGGTTCTCGTGTCCCTGGGATTGCTGAAACCTCTTATTGACTGGTTCTTTTTCGGCATTCAGTTCATATCCATCCTGGCAGCCCTGTTGATCGCCATCATCCTGGAAAACTCCAGGGAAAGGGATGTATCCGCTGTTCATTCCATAACCGTCGATGTGCCAACCAAAAGCAATGCGTCAGATACCTAACATTCTCACGATCATACGCATACTGCTGATCCCTGTCTTTCTCTGGCTGATATTCTCCTCCCCTGACCGGCATTATGTTGCCTGGTCACTGCTGGTGTTTGTGGTTGCGGCATTCACGGATTTTTGGGATGGCTACCTGGCCCGCAAATGGAACGTCATCAGCGATTTTGGCAAGATCGCCGATCCCCTGGCGGACAAACTTCTCGTGCTTTCGGCTCTGGCCGCCCTCACCTGGCATCCCCAATCGCCTTATAAACTCTGGTTGTGGATATTTATCGTGATCGCTTTCAGGGAAGCGTTCATAACGATCCTCCGCGAGATCCACAAAAAGAAAGGCATCATCATGCCGGCGGATAAACTGGGCAAATGGAAGACCTTCCTGCAAATGTTGGGAATAATAGTCACCTTTGCCCTTTGGGCCTGGCTCCCGGAAGCCGCGCCCAAATTTTCCCTGGCCGCCAATCTCTGGTTTGGTGCCGTGGCCTTGCTAACCCTTTATAGTGGATTAAATTATCTTAAACCAGGGAAAAAACCTGTCGGAAAGGAGTAATCATGAGATACGCAAGTTTAATCCTTCTGGCGGCGCTGCTTTTCACCATTGCCGCCTGTAAACAGGAGTCATCAACCTCAAATGCTTATAACAGGTACGACAATGTGATGAACATGGAGAAACCAGTCGCTTACGGTGAGGATCAGGATATCTACATTTTCGCCTCCAAGACCCTGCGGGAAAGTCTCTCGCCCGTGCTGGATGCCACCCTTGCCCGCAAATATGTCCTGACGATCGAGGAGCAGTGTTTTTTCCCCACATATGAAGATATCAGCGAGATAGAAGAATACTCCAAATACAAGAACCTCATCTTATGCGGTGTGCTGGGAGGGGATGATGCTGTTTCAAAGTATATGCTCAAAAACCTGGATGAAGGACTGGTGCAAGCAGCCCGGGAAAGCGGGGGAGAGATCTTTGTCGTCAATAACCTCTATGTTCGCGACCAGATAATCCTCTACATTCTGGCAAAGGATGAGGCCAGCCTCGAAGATCTTGTCAATCAGCGAAGCAGCCAGATATTCGATTACTTCATCAACAAGTACAAGCAGCGCCTGGCATATCAAGCCTACAGAAGTGAAGTCGTTGAGGACAGATTCTTTGAGGACCGGCCCTTCAGCATAAAAATTCCTGTCTTATACCGCCTCTTTAAGGACGAAAAGGCTGAAGATGCAGAAGAGTACTTTCTCTCATTCATCTTCCAGCCAGCAAATCCCAATGCCAACCTTGCGGATAAGTACGTTTCGGTCTATCATGAACCGATGCCGGAAAATGAAATCGATGCCCAGTGGCTCTACAACAAACGCCAGGAACTGACTGCAAAATATCTGGATGGCGATGAGATCCTGGATGACAAATACAGCGTAGAGGAAACAGAGCTGGCCGGATACAAAGCCCTGCGCATGTATGGACATTGGGTGAACAGGGAACTCGTTGGCGGTGTGGGAGGCGCTTTCCAGACCTATGCCTTCTGGCATGATTCAACTGAAACCGCCTACCTTGTGGATAACATCGTCTATTTCCCCGATGGGAACAAACTCCCCGTCCTGCTTGAATTGAGCATGATCTCTGAATCAATCTCCGTGAAGTGAGTCCTTTTTTGCGGCGGATACTTTTTGCAGGTCTCTTGTGCCTGCTCGTCAGCGCCTGCGTATCCAACCAGGTATTGGCTGAGAGCCCGGAATCCGGGGAAAGCACCAAGCACAGCTTTCAATCCATATACTTTTTCACCGCTGCCTCATATATGAGGGCCGGCGGCAATCTATCCGCGGCCGATGAACTTTACCGCAAGGCGATGGAATACGATCCAGGCAGCAGGGAGATCCGCAAAAGTCTTTTACTCAATACTATGGATATGTACGAAGCGGGATTGGCAGAGGAATCGGATGTCCGGGAGTTGATCACGGTATGTTCTGAAGAGTTGGATCCTGATGAGGATATCCTCTACGCGTGTTACAAATTTTACAGCCGGATAGAGGATATTGAAGCCATGGAAAAGACCCTGCGGGATATTGAGGATAATTTCCCCGGTCCCCGGGCAAGCATACAGCGCTTTCTTTTTGAGGGGATGCACCGTGATGTGACAGATACAGGTTATTTGGACCAGGCCCTGGATATGTCTCAAAATGAACCCAATTACCTGCTTGTCCTGGCGAATATCTACACCTACTATGACAAGGAAAAGGAAAAACAAGCCCTGCTGCGCTACCATGAGATCGCACCTTCGGATGAATCCCACCAAAGGCTGGCCGGGTATATCGTTAAAAATAAGGACCTCGATCTGGCCAGACAGTATTTCTCCGAACTTGAATATCCGGAGGACAGGGATTACATGCTGTATTTTGCCGAAACTTCGATCCGGGAGCAGAGTCTGGGGACCTTCCTGGAATTTGCGCCCCGGTTCCTGGATACCGGAGATCTGGATCTGATCAGCGCGCTGGCCTTTTCCGCCCTCACTTCCGGAAACAAGGGTATTCTTGACGAAATAGGCAAAATACTTCCCGATCTGCTTGCCCCCAGACGTGAAAAGCAGCCCTTATACGCTCTGCTGACCGCCAACTCCATCCACGCCCTCGAAACGCATCCCCTGGATCCCATCGTTGGCAAGCTCAGGGAAATCCAATACTTTGATGATATTCTCACCTACTACAGTTTTGCCGTCACCGCTGATATTTCCGACGACTGGGTGGATCCGGGCCCTCTGGTTTATCAGCGTTTCATCGCTCAGGTTGAAAACCGGCTCGAAGACGCTGAGCCAGGGCGCTATCTGAGATCGATTGCCATTGCTGTGCAGGATTCAACCTACAGGGATTTCGTTGATACAAGATACGAACTCCTGCTCTATCTCAAGCAGCGTTATGTCCTTTCTGAGGAGGATTATGAATTCCTTCTGCAGTATTATTACAGGAACGATATGCCCTCCCAAAGGCGCACACTTCTGGAAGAAGCGGTGGGGGAATATCCGGATAATCCCCTATTCTGTAATGATCTGGGTTATTCACTCCTGCTTGAGGGCGAAGACCCGGAAAAGGCTCATACCCTGATCAGGCGCGCGGTGGCGGTTGAACCGGAGAATCCATATTACCTGGATAGCCTTGCCTGGTACCACTATCTGGAGGGTAATTATGAAAGGGCTCTGGAACTTACCAAAGTTCCCCAAAACACGGAGGATATCCCCGCGGAGATAGCCTGGCATATCGGAGCTATCTATCTTGCCCTGGAAGACTATACTAATGCCCGGCTCTGGCTGCAAAAATGCATTGACATCGGAGGCGATCCGGAAAACACGGCCAAGGCGGAACAAGCCCTCAAACAGCTGCCCTGACGGTCTTTCACACCCATCCTTTCTGATCCAAAACTCCGCATGTCAATTCACACCCTTTACCTGAATCCATCCGAAGGTACACCTCCGGCAAGGCAACAGCCGTAAACGCGGATTGGTTCCCTGATGGTCTGCCTGAAACCGGGTTTATCTAAAAAGGGTCATTCAACAGGCAGGAAATGCAGAAGCGCGTTGATCCCTGCCGTGGAAAGGGCTGTATCTGGCAGGACTATTTGACGCGGGGCGATCCGCACTTTGTCATAGAAAATATC
>CAYRVG010000159.1:0-4789 GCA_964427765.1 uncultured Candidatus Cloacimonadota bacterium | reverse complement strand
GGTCGTCGTAGCGCAGCACGGCGATGCCGTTGCGGGTGAGGTGGTCCGCGATCACCAGGAATGGTTTGTGGCCGAGCAATTCCTCATCCCTGTTCTGGGCGCCGCTGCCGGAGATCATCACCACCGCCGGGAAAGTACCGTCACCTTCCGGCAGGGTGAGCGTTCCGGCCAGTTTTATGCCGGCCTGGGGATTTGCGAAAACGTCCTCTTCCACCCGGTAGGGAAACGGCTCCTTCGGCTCCTGCGGCCTGTTATACACAGGCGCGGCAAGTTCCTCGCGCTGCAGGTCCAACGGAAATTCATATCCCCCCTGCTTGAAGACGCCATCCAAGACCCCGTCTTTCAATTCCGCCACATACTCGATCGCTGGAAAATCAGAGACAAGCTCCAGCTGGCCGTCCTCAAAGTTGACGGATCTGACCTCCAGGCCGAACGCGCTTTGGTCCGGGCTGTCCATTGTGGCTTCAAGGCCCTCCTCCGTATCAGTGATGTTGAAAACGATGCGCAGCTTCTGTCCGCCCGCATCCAGAAGCCCGTTCCATTGGCCGGTGATATCCTGGGCAAACATGCCGGCTGCCGCCAGCAAAACGATCATGACAATGTAGATTCTCTTCATCCTGGTCTCCTTTGATATTTTTACCTCTGAGCAGATCCCATTTTTCGTCAAGTAGTAATGTAATCTCTTGATCAGTGTGATCTTTCCCCAAAAAAATAAGCGCTCTGAAACGAGCGCCAAAACTATGGTGGCGAGACCCAGAATTGAACTGGGGACACAAGGCTTTTCAGGCCTCTGCTCTACCGGCTGAGCTATCTCGCCACACATGTGAAAGCATAAACTTTAAGCGAGGTGGATTTGTCAAGACAATTATCCGACATCAATGCACAACTATCTGCACAGTAGAAAGTTGAAAAAACAGGGTGAAACTCAGCGCACTCCATTCAAATATTTCTGCGTGGGGACCTTTTCCAACAATTCACCCTGGTTAAAACTATCTTTTGTATAAACCCTTATATAGTGGTCCGAAAGAAAGGTGCAATGACCCCGCACCATCTTCTCGGATATTCCCTTCAACTTCACCCCGCGGGAGATCAAACGCTCCATATAAGCGCTTTTCTTTTTATCACTGAGTTTGGTCAGGGTCTGCCCACGCTGTTTCTTTTCCTGGTTGGAGACCTGATCGGGCATTGAAGCCGCCGGGGTCCCCCAGCGTCTGGAATAGGAAAACACGTGCAGATAAGCGATATCCAGTTCAGAAAGGAACAAGCGCGTGGCCTCAGATTCTGCGTCATTTTCGCCGGGAAAGCCCACTATCACATCCATACCGAGCGCAACATTCGGGAAGAGACGGTAAATTTCCTGAATCAGAGATTTCACGTCCTGCGCGGTATAGTCCCGGTTCATCCTCTTTAGTACACCATCGCATCCGGATTGCAGGGCAAGGTGGAAATGGGGGCAGAGTTTACCGCAGGCACTTATCCGCGAAAGTAATTCAGAAGATACAAGCTGGGGCTCCAGAGAACTCAAGCGGATGAGCTCAAGCCCGTCCATACCCTGCAGCGCTTCAACCACATCGGCCAGTCCATGGTGTACATCTTTGTACAGACCGAGATTCACTCCGCCCAGAACGATCTCCCTGGATCCGTTCTCCACGAACAGCCTGGCTTGGGAGATCACGTCCCCGAACCTGGCGGAACGGCTGTTTCCACGGCCGTAGGGGATGGCGCAGTAGGAACAGCGGAAATCGCAGCCGTCCTGGATCTTCTGGAAGGCGCGGGTGTGCCCCACCATTGTACCCACCGGTCGATAAGAAAAATCCTTCGCGCTCATGATGTTCGAGAATGAGTAATCCGGGTCGGAAAGCAGCCGGGCGATATCCTGCTTGTTCTGGTTGTCCACGATCAAATCTATCTCCCCCATCCCCCTGATCTCATCTGGATTACGCTGGGCGTAGCAGCCGGTTACGACAATGCGGATCGAGGGATCGGCCTGTTTCCGCTCCAAGATCCTGCGGATGAGGTTGCGGCTTTTATAATCGGTTCTACCGGTGACCGTGCAGGTATTGATGATATAGATATCGGCAGGTTCGCTGAAAGGTACCAGGCAAAATAGATTGTGATCAAACTGATGAATGATCGCGGAGGATTCGAAAGTGTTCGTCTTGCAGCCCAGGGTGGCTATGGCGATGCGGATCACTGGTGATGCTTTCTCAGATAGTTGTAAATTGCCGGGGCGTAGATCCGATGCTCTGCCTTTAGCACCTTTTCCGCCACCTCAGAAGGCGATCTGCAATCTGTAATATCAACCTCTTCCCGCGCAATGACCTTGCCATGGTCATAGATGGGATCAACAATGTGGACACTGGCGCCGGAGATATCCTCCCCGCTGTTGAACACCGCTTCATGCACCTTCATACCATACATGCCTCTGCCACCATATTTGGGGAGTAGCGCGGGATGGATGTTCAGAATGGGTATTCTTACCTCAGATATAAACTCATCGGAAAGCAAACTCATGAATCCCGCCAACGCGATCAAATCTGCTCCCTCCTCTCTGCAAAGATCGACGAGGAGCCTTTCAAACTCCGCTCTGGGACGGGGTTTGAGAACATGGCAGGAAACTCCGAGTTTTCGGCAAAGTTCCACCACCGGGGCGGAAGCATCAGAGGCCATGGCAAAGCAGATCCGGATGGGCAGTTTGTTCTCCTGGAAATACCTGTGCAAAGCCCTCAGATTGGAACCGCGCCCGTGGCCGCTCGTGAGAACGGCTATTCGCCAGGTTTCAGGTGCAGTTCTTTCCACTGGGTGTCGGATACTTCGGAGGGCGCTTCGCACATCAGGTCTGTCGCTTTCAGGGTTTTGGGAAAGGCGATGACGTCCCGGATGGAATCCGCGCCGCACATGATCATCACCAACCTGTCGATCCCGGGCGCGATGCCCCCGTGTGGAGGTGTGCCGTATTTCAGGGCCTCGAGGAAGAAACCGAAGCGCTGTTTTAGCTCTTCCTCGCTGAAGCCCAGGATGTCGAAGATCTTCTTCTGCAGGTCGTAGCGGTGGCAACGGATGCTTCCGGAGGAAAGTTCCACGCCGTTGCAGACGAGGTCGTAAAGCTGGCCGATGATCAGGCCCCATTTATCCGGCTCATCCAGCCAGGGGATGTGTTCCTCCCGGGGCAGGGTGAACATATGATGGGCCGGTTCCCAGCGCCCCTCTTCCTCATCGTAGTGAAAGAGCGGGTAATCCGTGATCCAGAGGAAGTTGAACCGGTTTTCCGGGATCAGGTTTTGCCGGATGGCGATCTCGTTGCGCAGGGCTCCCAGAACCTTGGAGACCATGTCATAGCTGTCCGCGGCAAAGGCGATCAGGTCTCCCGGCCGGGCATGCGTTACATTGACGATATCAGAGCCCTCGGAATCCGCGAGGAACTTGCTTATCCCGGCTTCCAGACCGTTCTCTGCCACCTTGGCAAAGGCCAATCCCTTGCCGCCCAAGTGTTTGGCGAGCTCTATCAACTCGTCCTGCTGCTTCCGGCTGTATTCCGCGCCCTGGGAGATCACGAGCGCCTTGACCACCCCGCCGGAGCCGATCGCGCCTTGGAAAACCTTGAATTCTGAATCCTTCAAAGTTTGGGTCAGATCGCACAGTTCCAGCCCGAAGCGCAGGTCCGGTTTGTCCGTTCCAAAACGGTCCATGGCCTCTTGATAGGTGAGTCTCGTGAAGGGGATCGGCAGATCGATGCCCAAGACAACCTTGAAAAGCTCTTCCATCAGCCTTTCCATGAGGTCAAAGACCTCATCCTGCGTGGCGAAGCTGAGTTCCACGTCCAGCTGTGTAAATTCCGGCTGCCTGTCCGCGCGGAGGTCTTCGTCCCGGAAACACCGGGCGATCTGATAATAGCGGTCAAAACCGCCGATCATGAGAAGCTGCTTGAACATTTGCGGGGACTGCGGCAACGCGTAGAATTTCCCGGGCTGGAGGCGGCTGGGGACAAGGTAATCCCGCGCCCCCTCGGGCGTGCTTTTCATCAGGACCGGCGTTTCGATCTCAAAGAATCCTTCTTGGGAAAGGAAATCGCGGATCGTTTTGATGATCGTGTGCCGAGCCAGGATGACCTTTTGCAGCGAGGGGCGGCGCAGGTCCAGATAGCGGTAGGCGAGCCGGAGATCCTCGTCCGCGAGGGCGAATTCCGTGAGTTGGATGGGCAGCGGCTTGCTGTCGTTAAGGAGGTAAAGCTCCTCAGCAATAACCTCAATTTCACCCGTGGGAAGATTGGGATTTACGTTCTTTCCCTCCCGCGCGGAAACGATCCCCGTCACAGCAACCACATATTCATTGCGCAGCTTTTCACCCTTTTTGAATATCGCTTCGGCTTCCGGGCGGATGACCGCCTGCACAATCCCTTTCACGTCACGCAGGTCGATGAAGATCAGGCCGCCCAGATCGCGGCGTTTGTTCACCCAACCCATGACGGTCACCTTCCGCCCGATCTCGACGGGGGTCAGTTCCCCGCAGTAATGGGTTCTTCGCAGTTGATCAAAGTTATCCAGCATATTGTTCCAGTTCAGTTAAGTTAAAATCATAGCTCGGAGTGTTCACCTTGCAGTTTTGTATCCGCTCAAATTCCTTCACGAGTTCCGGATCGATGTAATCAGACCAGTTGAAGAAATAAAGCGTCCTCGTCTTCTGCCCCCAGGCGCCAAAGCTGAAAAGCAGGGCGACGAACAGAGTGGCTATGAAAACGCGTCTCATGTTATTACTCCTTGATGCTAAATTTATCAACCTGGGCTATTCC
>CAYRVG010000158.1:0-4610 GCA_964427765.1 uncultured Candidatus Cloacimonadota bacterium | reverse complement strand
GGCCGGAGGCTCGACCGCGGGCGGGGCGGGCATCCAACTGGCCTATAAGACGGCGGTCGAAAACCTCATCGAAGGCGGCAACAACCGCATCATCCTCTGCACGGACGGGGATTTTAACATCGGAGTATCCTCGGACGCGGACATGACCAAGCTGATCGAGGATAACCGCGACAAGGGGGTTTTCCTAACCGTGCTGGGCTTTGGGATGGGAAATTACAAGGACAACCGGCTGGAGCTTCTGGCCGACAAGGGTAACGGCAACTACGCCTATATCGACGATATCTCGGAGGCCCGCAAGGTCTTGGTCAGCGAAATGGGCGCGACCCTCTTCACGATCGCCAAGGACGTCAAGCTCCAGGTGGAATTCAATCCCGCGCACGTCAAGGCCTACCGGCTGATCGGATATGAGAACCGGCTGCTGCGCGACGAGGATTTTTCGGATGACACCAAGGACGCCGGGGAATTGGGCGCGGGCCATTCCGTGACGGCCATCTACGAGATCATCCCGGCAAACTCGAAAGAAGAGGTTCCCGGGTTGGAACCCCTCAAATACCAAGACATTAAGATAACTGAGGAGGCAAAAAAATCTCCTGAGGTTATGAACGTCAAACTGCGCTACAAACTTCCCACGGAGGATGAGAGCATCCTCATTCAAACCCCGGTATACGACAAAACCCTTGGGCTGGAGGATGTCTCAGGCACCTTTCTCTTCTCCTCCGCGGTGGTGGGCTACGCCATGCTGCTGCAGGAATATGAGGACCGGGGCTCGCTGACCTGGGACAGCGTCCTCACCATGGCTTCCGAGAACATGGGTGAGGATGACGGAGGTTACCGCCACGAATTCATCCTGCTCGCCATGAAGGCGGCCCAACTGATGCAGGAAAACAGGCCGGATTGATATCAGGCCATAATAGAACTTGGGAGCGGGAGAATTTTTTCCCGCTCCTTATTTTTTCAGCCTGCGCCTGAGGAGATTGGCATTCGTGACGACGGTGACGGAACTTGTGGCCATGGCGATCTCCGCGATGACGGGGTGAAGGGCCCCGAAAACGGCCAGGGGGATCGCGACGAGGTTGTAAAAGAAGGCCCAGAAAAGGTTTTGGCGGATATTACGGAAGGTTTGCAGGGAAAGTTCCACCGCCAGGGGTATTAATTCCAGCTTGTCGCGCAGGATGGTGATATCCGCGGCTTCGATGGCAATGTCCGTTCCCTGCCCCATGGCGATGCCGATATCGGCATGTTTGAGCGCGGGCGCGTCGTTGATCCCATCCCCCACCATCGCCACGGCGCCATATTCCGCCTGCAATTCGCGGATGATGCTGACCTTGTCCGCGGGCAGCGCTTTTGCCCGGAATATGGAAATTCCGGCCTGTGCGGCGATCGCGGCCGCGGTTTCCTCATTGTCTCCGCTCAGCAGGATGGGCTCTATGCCCTTGTCCCTCAGTTCTTTCACCACTTGCGCGGCTTCGGGGCGCACGCTGTCCGCGATGTAAAACACTGCCAAAACACCGCTGGCGTCAGCCAGATACACCTGGCTGGCATGCTCAAACTCCGCTTCAGGCTTGACGTTCTCCAAGCCCAGTATCCCCTGGTCACGCAGCAGTGTTCTGCTTCCCAACCAGTGGGTCTGGGAATTGATCACGGCTGAAACACCGCGTCCGCTGTAATTGGAAAAATCCTTCAGGGGGAGGGGTTTCAGCCCTTTTCCAGCCGCTTCTTCGATGATAGCCAGGGCCAGAGGGTGTTCACTGGCGGCTTCCAGGCTGCTGGCCAAGGCCAGAGCATTATCCGCGGCAATGGTCACTCCCACTGTCTTGAGCAGCCTGGGTTTGCCATGGGTCAGGGTTCCGGTTTTGTCAAAAACAATGGCCCGGACATCCTTCATCCTCTGCAGCGCTTCGCCGTTGCGGATCAGGATCCCGCGTTCTGCCCCCATCCCGCTTCCCACCATCAACGCGGTTGGAGTTGCCAGGCCCAGCGCGCAGGGACAAGCGATCACAAGGGTCGCGATCGCTGCCATCAGCGCGCCCGCAAAACCAGAGTTGGCAATGCTGAGGGGGAAGATATTGCGCAGGAATTGCCCAACCGTTCCCATCACTCCGGGAAAGAGGAGCCAGGCCAAAAAGGTGGCCACTGCCAGGATCAGGACCATGGGCACAAAAACCGAGGTCACCCTGTCCGCCAGAAGCTGGATCGGCACCTTGGAATGCTGGGCCTCCTGCACCATCCTGACCACCTGCGCGAGGAAACTCTCGCTGCCCACCTTTTCGGCCCGGGCGCGGAAAAAACCATCCACGTTGACGGTGGCTCCGATGACGGGATCGCCGGGGCCGCGCAGTATGGGCATCGATTCGCCGGTGGCCATGGATTCATCTATGTTGGCGTTTCCCTTCAGGATCACACCATCCGCGGGGATCTTCGCTCCGGGTTTGACGATAAATACATCGCCCACCTTGATCTGGTGGATGGGGATCTCGGTTTCCACTCCGTCCTTTATGATCAGGGCGGTCTTGGCTCCAAGATTCATGAGTTTGCGGATCGCCTCGGAAGCCTTGCCCCGCGCCCGGCTTTCCAGATAACGCCCGGTGAGGTGAAAAGCCAGGATCATGGCCGCGATCCCTGAAAAATCGTGGGGATTTACATTTTTTACGATTAAGGAAAGAGGCGCAACCAAAAATGAGGCCAGCGTTCCCATCGCGATCAGGACATCCATGTTGGCGCCACCCCCACGTATGGATCTGAAGGCGGAGACATACACCCCCCGCGCGGGAAAGACCATGGCCAGGAGTGTGAGGGCGAAGATCGTCCACACGCCTACCCCGTGCCAGGGCGGAAGGGGCTTCATGAACATCAGGGGCAGCATGATGGCTGTAACCACGAGGGCAATGATCCACATCGCCCACATGCGTCTTGCCGCTTCCTTCATGTTCCTGATGTGGTCCTCCTCCCCCAGGGAAACGCTCTTCCGCACTTTGTAGCCCGCGTTCTCGACAGCCCTTTGTATGTCCTCCGGTTTCACTAATCTGTCTTCATATTCCAGCGACGCCTCTTCCAGGGCAAGGTTCACATGGGCGGAGCTGACACCCTTCATTTTGGCAAGGGCTTTTTCGACCCTCGCGCTGCATGCCGCGCAGTGCATTCCGTCTATGCCGATCTCTAACTTATGTTTCATGGTCGTTTCCTTAATATCATATATATTTGATATGATATCGCGAAGCCCAGGTTTGGCAAGCAGAATAAAGCACCGCGGAACAAATTTTCGGATCCAGTTGGGACCCTGGAATGAATGCTGTGGAATATTTCCTTGACCGATTGGGTTGGATGTTGAAACTTGATATAAGTATTGTAAGGAAGCGCGAATGAAAGACGAAAAGTGCAGGAGGGTGCTTTCTGTCCATGACCTGAGCGGATTTGGCCACACCTCTTTGATGGCGGAGATATCCATCATGTACAGGATGGGGATCCGCGTCTGCGCGTTGCCCACGGCCGTGCTTTCCGCCAATACTGAATATTCCGGTTCATATTGGGTGGATATGAGCGATCACCTGGAGGGTCTGGTCCGGCATTGGGAAGCCCTAAAGCTGGAATACAACGGCATCCACACAGGATTTTTATCCTCTGCCGGACAGGCGGAGGATATCGGCAGGATAATCGACATTCTTAGAAATGATGAAACCATCGTCCTGGTGGATCCCGTGATGGGAGACGAGGGAAGGCTCTACAAGTGTTTTGACGCCGGGATCATAGACGCCATGCGGAAGCTGATCCAAAAGGCTGATCTGATCACTCCCAATTATTATGAGGCCGCCTGGCTGGCTGGAGCCGAGCCCAATGATCAGGCTGACGAGGAAGCCATGCTGAATTGGTGCCGCGTCATCAGCCGCGTCAAACCTCTGAAGATCGTGGTGACGTCCGCCCCAAGCCGGAATCCCGATATCCTCGAGACCCTTTATTACGATCCAGAGATGGACAGGCTTGCCCGCCATCCTTTCAAGCAAAGGGGGGGGATCTTCCCCGGCGCGGGCGATTGCTTTGCCGCCTTCCTCCTGGCGGGGATGGTGAACGGTTTCAGCCTGGAAAGCTCGGTGAAAGCTGCTGTGAACATCCTGGCCCGGGCGGTCGCCCTGGAATATCCCGGGGGCGCGGACTGGCGGGAGGGCATCGTCCTGGAAAAGGTGCTGCAGTGGGATCTGCACAGTTTTTACAAGGATTGAGGAGCGCCGCCCAACCATCCCCGGCAGTCATTTTCCTGACTGATAATACCTGATATTTTTCTATAAGATACCAATTAATGTATAAAAAATGAGGGGTGAGATTTCTCACCCCTCGTTTCATTCATACTGAATCGTTTAATTAGCGACTGCCTTCACATAATAGAACGCTTTGTCAAGGCCGCGTTCATCTGTGAAGGATAATCCCGTTGAGGTGCCGATCTGGGTGTAGGCGCCGTCCGATTCGGAGGAACTGTAGATGTGATATTCATCGGCATTGGAGACCGCATTCCAACTCAGGATCGTGTTTTGTGCATCATGGGTAATATCGACCACAGGCGCATCCAGCACGATCTGCACTGGCTGGATCTCCAGACGGAGATTGGGACGCCGGCTGAC
>CAYRVG010000157.1:0-4839 GCA_964427765.1 uncultured Candidatus Cloacimonadota bacterium | reverse complement strand
TAGACGTCCCCGATCTTGAGATAGGGGAAGATGTGGCGCCCCGTGTTGAAGCTTTCGGAGGAGATGGCGCCGATGTTGTTGAGCATGTCGATGATATTTCCGTTGAGCATGGTTTCGCTGATGGGGTGGGAAATCCTTCCATCCTTGATGTAATAGCTGTTTTTGATCACACCGGAGAAATCCCCGTTGGCGTTGGGGTTTCCGAACGAGGCGCGCATGCAGAGGATGCCTTGTTTGACGGAGCTTATAATATCCGCCAGTGATTCATCGCCCGGGGGCAGGATGAGGTTCGCGACCGGGCCGATCGTGCGTTCCTTGCCGAGTTTATTGGCGGCGTAGAGGGAGACGGGATAGTTTTTGAGGACGCCGTTCTCGATGACCGGCGCGGAGACGCTCTTGAAGCCGTCGGAGGTGAAATAGGCGCGCTGGCAGAGGTCCGGATGAGTGTGGTCGTTCAGAAGGGTGAGGCTGGGGTGGAGGATCCTCTGGCCCAGGTGGTCCGGGAACTTTGAGCTTTTTGTAAGCAATCCGCCGTCGGCGAGCTGACCCTGGATGAAAGTGTAGACAAGCTGCATGGCCAGGAACGGCGCGATTATGACCTCGCCGGTGAAGTTCTCCGGGATGGGGCGGGTTTCGATCTGCTCGGTGCTTTGCCGCATCAGATCACCGGTGAAATTGATGTTGAGGAGCTCGCGGTCGAGGTCTCCCAACTGGAATCCGGTGAAATTCATGGAGCTCATTTTATCGCCCTTTTTGGCGGTGAACACCGAATTGAAGCCGTAGGTTCCGCTTTTATCCTCAAAACTGGCGCCATTGCTGTTCAGATAGAGGTCGTGGCTCTTTTCATGAACCAGCGTGGCGTCGAAATGGACTTCCGGGAAACGTTCCTTCATTTGGGAGATAAATTCCTGCAGGCGGAAGATTACCTTGTCCGCGTCCGGCCTCAGATCGCCCTGGGTCCAGGAGCCCTCGTCCTTGGGGGAGATGTCGAAAGCGGGATCGGGATTTGAGTTTTCCACGGATTCCATGACCTCATTCACGGCTTGGTCGATTGATTCATCGTCAAACTGGTTGAGTTTGGCGGAAGCCTGTTTCTGGTCCTTGATCACGCCGATGCTGACGCTTTTCGTTTCCACTGTGCGGAGGAGGTTCAGTTCCTTGAAGACGATGTTAAATTCCTCGTTCTTTTCGTCGGAATATTTCAGGGAGGCCTTGTCCGCCCCCTTATCCATGAGCTTTTTCAGGATGGCGTCCAGTAGTTCTCTGCCGTTCATGATTTTCCTCCTATGTTCACTCTGCATTTGATCGCGGGTCCGCCCATGCCGACCGGGATAGTTTGTTTTTTGCCGCACATGCCGGCGCAGGTCCAATCCATGTCCGAAGAAACCATGGAGATAGTTTTCAGGAGGTTGAAGGCGACTCCGGAGATCGTGGTCTCTTTGATCGGTTTGCCCAGCCTGCCATTTTTGATCTCGTAGCCACGGGTGATGCCGAACATGAATTCGCTGGTCGAATCCGCCTGGCCGTTCGAGGGCTGGATCAGGTAATAGCCGTTCTCGATCGAGGCGATCATTTCCTTGAGCTCGCTTTTTCCGGGCACGATCATGGTGTTGCGCATGCGAATGATGGGTTCGTCGTAATAGTCGTAGGCGCGGGCGTTGCCCGTGAGCGGATGACCCAGCCGCAGGGCGGTTTCCTTGTTGTGCATGAAGGATTTGAGGATGCCGTCCTGGATTATCACGGCGTCCGTGGCCTCGGTGCCTTCGTCGTCGATGAAGACCGGCACGGGGCAGAGGGCTCCGTCCCAGGTATTGGCGACGTCGATGAGGGTGACGATGTCGCTGGCGACCTGTTTTTCCAGGTAATCCCCGGCGATGGATCCGCCGAGGACGATGTCCGCTTCGGTCGTGTGGCCGATCGCTTCGTGGGAGAGGATGCCGGCCAGGCGGGAATCCAGGATGCAATCGAAGGTCCCGCTTTTGGCGAAGACGGCGTCCTTTTTCTCCGCAAGCTGTTGATACATGGTGTCGATCTTGGCGTGGATCTCCTCCGGGTCCTGGAAGTGGTCCTCCCATTCGCCGAGTCCGCCCACGAAGTCGTAGTGCTGAAGGGGGATCCCGTCATGGGTGATCGTCATGAAGATGATGATCAGGGAGCGGGGCGTGAGGGTGCGCATGTCCCCCCCGTCGGAAGTGAGGATCTGCTTTTCCATGTCCAATTGCTGCCAGGAGACCATGCGCGAGGCGAGGTCCGGGTATTTTTCGGCAATGTAGGAATCGAGTTCCTTGAGGAATTCGATCTTCTGCTGGTTGCTCCACCTCGGTTTTGAAGTGCTGAAGATGTATTCCCCCTGCGCGGGGCGGGCTGGCAGATTTCCCTGGCTCCCCTGCACCTTGGAGGCGAGGAGGCGCGCGTTATCCAACGCTTTACCGGCGATCCTTTTCATTTCCGCGGGGTCGATCGAGGGGGATGAGGCCAGGCCCCAGAATCCACCTGAATAGGTGCGGCACATGATCCCCGCGCTGCTGCTTTTGCTGTTCGCGGTGATCGTGCCGTTAAGCAGCTGGATCGCGTGATTGCGGTTCTCATGCACCTTGAGTTCGGTGTAATCCGTTCCCGGAGGCATTATTTTGGACAAGTCCAGTGTTTTCATTGGCAACTCCTATTATTTGAATAATATGCTTCACTCGGTGGTATTTATCAATACCGCGTTAACGTTTTTCTGAAGCCTGTAAGGTCTTTAGGCAAATTCCGGATAGAGCGGGAACTTGCTGGTCAGGGCCCGGACCTCGGGTTTCATCGCGGCAAGGTATTCCTCGTCCTCGTAGTGGTCGCGCACCCTTTTGATGAATTCGGCGATCTGCTTCATTTCCTCCGGACCCATGCCGCGCGTTGTGACGGCAGGCGTCCCGAGCCGAACACCGCTTGCCACGAAGGGGCTGCGTGTGTCGAAGGGAACGGTGTTCTTATTGGCCGTGATCCCGGCTTTGTCGAGGGCTTCCTCCATCTTTTTGCCGCTGGGGCCGCCTTCATCCACTGTCCCCATGTCGACCAGCATCAGATGGGTGTCGGTACCGCCGGAAACCAGTTTGAATCCTTGTTTCAAAAGTTCCTCCGCCAGCGCCTGGGCGTTGGCGACAACCTGTTGCTGGTAGGTCTTGAAAGTGGGTTGCATCGCTTCATGGAATGCGACCGCCTTGCCGGCTATGGCATGCATCAAAGGACCGCCCTGGATGCCGGGGAAAACGTTTTTATCAATATCCTTGGCAAATTCCTCCCGGCAGAGGATGATCCCCGCCCTTGGTCCGCGCAGGGTCTTGTGGGTGGTGGAGGTCACCACATGCGCGTAGGGAACGGGATTCATGTGCAATCCGGTCGCGACAAGGCCCGCGATATGGGCCATGTCCACCATAAGTTTGGCGCCGACCTTGTCCGCGATCTCCCGGAAGCGCTGGAAATCCATCTTGCGGGGGTAGGCGGAGGCGCCGGCCAGTATCATCTGAGGCTTGTGCTCCTTTGCCAGGTCTTCGATCTCGTCGTAATCGAATTGCTGGGTGTCCTTGTTGACGATGTAATGGACTATGTTGTAGAACTGGCCGCTGAAGGAAAGCGGGTGTCCGTGGGTGAGGTGGCCGCCGTGGGCAAGCTCCAGGGAAAGAACTGTGTCACCGGGATTGACAAGGGTGAAATAGGCGGCCATATTGGCCTGGGAGCCGCTGTGGGGCTGGACGTTGGCGTGCTCGGCCCCGAAGATCGTCTTGGCACGTTCAATGGCCAGGCGTTCCACTTCGTCAATATATTCGCAGCCACCGTAATACCTGCCGTAGAGTTTGTAGTTCAGTTCACCTGTCTTCTTGCTCCAGCGGTAGGGATACCCCTCGGCGTATTTGTTCGTGAGCACGCTGCCCTGGGCTTCCAGCACCGCCGGGGAGGTGAAGTTCTCCGAGGCTATGAGTTCCAGGTTTTCGCGCTGGCGTTTGAGTTCCGCCGCCATGGCATTGTAGAGTTCAGGATCCTGCATTTGAATGTTTTTCACTTGAATTCTCCTTCTATGATCTTTAATTTGTTGATTCTGTTCTCGTGCCGCCCGGCCTCAAATTCCGTTTCCAGCCAGGCCCGGACGATCTCCAGGGCGTAGGGTATGGCCGTGAACCTGCCCGCCAGACAGAGTACGTTGGCATTGTTGTGTTTTCTGGAAAGGCGCGCCAGATCGGTGTTCGCGCAAAGCGCGCCCCGGATCCCGCGGACCTTGTTTGACGTTATGCTCATCCCTATTCCGGTGCCGCAGATCAGGATGCCATATTCGTTTTTGCCGGTTGCAACGCTTTTTGCAGCCGGGGCGCCTGTATCCGGATAGTCCATGGAATCTGTGGAATGTGAGCCGAAATCCTCGAAAACATGTTCCGGGAAAGCGGCTTTGATGGCTTCCTTGAGTTCGAAGCCGGCGTGATCGGAAGCTATGGCTATTTTCATTTTTCACCTGCCATTAAGCATGCCAAGGCAATGCAATAGTATTTTGAGGCCGCGCTTTCGCTCCTGCTCATCACGACGACGGGTTTTATTGTTCCCTGGATCAACCCCGCCAGTTCAGCCCCGGCGAAGAGCATCAGGCCTTTGTAAAAACTGTTGGCGCTTTCGAGATCGGGGAAGATGAGGATATCCGCGTCCCCGGCGATGGGGGTTTCCACGCCCTTCACCGCTCCCGCGGAGGGATCGCAGGCCAGGAAAACGTCCAGAGGGCCGTCGATGATGCAGTTTTTGATCTGCCCGCGCTCCGCCATTTTGGAGATCATGGCATACTCAAGCGTGTTGGGCAGGTTTGGGCTGACCTTTTCGGTC
>CAYRVG010000156.1:0-1618 GCA_964427765.1 uncultured Candidatus Cloacimonadota bacterium | reverse complement strand
ACGCTGAAGGGAGGGAAATTGTAATGCAGGTAAAACCGCTTCTTATATTCCACTTCCAGCCCGTCAATGATCTGTTCGTCGCTTCCTCCGCCGAGGGTGACGCTACCGAGGGACTGGGTTTCACCCCTGGTGAAGAGGGCTGAGCCGTGCACCATGGGCAAAACGTCTATTTCGCAGGTGATCTCGCGGATATCGTCCAGGTCTCGTCCGTCAACGCGATGGTGCTTGTTGAGGATAGAATCGCGCACATAGCGACGGATCAATTCTTCATAAGCAGATTTATACCATCTTTCGTTTTCTTCGAAGGTTTCTTCGTCTTCGGCCAGGTATTTCTCCAGCATCTCTTCCTCAGCCGCGTCAAGCGCGTCCTGGCGTTCCTGCTTGCCAATGATGAGGACGGCTTCGGCGATCTTCTGGCTGTAATCTGTCTCCACTTTGTTGAAGATTTCTTCCGGTGCGGTCAGCAGCTTGACTTCCACTTTCGGCTTGGCCGCTTCCCGGGCAAGATCCTCTTCCATAGCGCAGAGTTTCTTGATCTCCTCATGTCCGGCATACACAGCGTCGAGGATGATATCCTCGCTCAGCTCCTGCGCTCCGGATTCGATCATGACCACGGAGGTGGCGGAGGCCGCCATGGAAAGGTTGAGTTTGGATTTTTCATCCAGATCGCTTTGCAGGGGATTCACGACAACCTGGTCGTCGATGTAACCCACGGCAACACCGGCAATCGGGCCATGGAAAGGGATGTCCGAGATCGTGAGTGCCAGGGAGGCCCCAAGAACGCCCAGGACTTCCGGATCATTTTCACCGTCATAGGACAGCACGTTCAAAACAACGTGTACCTGGTTGCGGAAACCATCCGGGAACAGGGGTCTGATGCTGCGGTCAATTACCCTTGCTGAAAGTGTCGCGTCCGTGGTGGGCCTTGCCTCACGTTTGAAAAAGCCCCCCGGGATCTTGCCGCTGGCATACATCTTCTCGATATAATCCACTGTGAGGGGAAAGAAATTCTGCTGTTCGACGGGTTCCTTGCTCATTGTGGCTGTCACTAAAACGGAGGTGTCCCCGTATCTGATATAAACGCTGCCGTTGGCCTGTTTGGCCATTCTGCCGGTTTCCACGTAAAGTTTGCGGCCGCAGAAATCGATCTCGCGTTTGATAATGTTGAAGTTATGCATTCACTTCTCCTTTGTTTGTTCTGCGGGAGCAGAAGCAATAGGCTGAAAATCGCCTTGGCACACGGCTTTCAGCGTATTGCTCAAACTCCCGTAGAGGGTTGGTTTGTTGCCCCGGTATTGGGGCGGATCCAAAAATAAGGGTGGATCCCGCCAAATCTCTTGAAGGGAATCCACCGCAATGTATCTTGGCAGGGTTACTTACGTATTTTCAGCGTGCTGATCAAATCACGGTAGCGGGTGATATCCTTCCGTTTCAGATAATCAAGCAGGCGCCTTCTTTGCCCGATCAGTTTCAACAGCCCACGCCTTGTGCTGAAATCCTTGGGATGCTCTTTAAGATGCTGCGTGATATCTTTTATCCGCGTGCTCAAAAGAGCTACCTGGACTTCCGGCGAGCCGGTGTCTGATTCATGGAGTTTAAACTCTGCCATGATAGCCTG
>CAYRVG010000155.1:0-2567 GCA_964427765.1 uncultured Candidatus Cloacimonadota bacterium | reverse complement strand
CCGCCGTGGATATCATTGGTGAACATGATGTCCAGGCGCAGGTCCTCGGCGCAAATTCCAGCTGTGAAAAGCAGGATAAGCACCGCTAGCGAGGTTATTCTCTTCATAATACACCTACCACGTAACGCTTAAGCTTGTTTTGATGCCGATGTTGTTTTCCCGCACCTTGTCAGGATTTTCCCAGCCGCGGTCCTCAAGCTCAATGTACTGGTTCGGCCAAAGCTGGTAACTGCTTTCTCCGGTGTATTGGGTGTCGTCATAATAGGAATCGCCAAAGAGATCCAGGGCTTCGTATTCACGCCAGGAATAGCTGAACCCGAGATCAAGATTCAGGTTATGGCCTAGATGGATGCTGCTGCCGCCGGTGATCATTGGGGTGATGATCTTTTTGGCGATGATGGCCCCGTCATCCTCAACGATCCGCAGATAGCCGCCCGTGGCCTGGAATCCCAGACGCAGCGGGAGACGATTCTGCACATGGTGTTCCACGCCGGCATAAAGGTTGTAAATGTCATCGTATCTTTCATGGATATCACTGAATTTTACAAATTCTCCCTCAAGGTTGAACCAGGTGTGCATGATATTGCGGGGCTGGTAATTGAGGCCAAGGCGCAACTGGGTGGGGAGTATGTAATCCTCGTCATAACTGCCTTCCTCAACCTCATAGAGGGGATTGTCCTCAGTGTAGCTTTCTTCCTTCCATTCCCCGGTGCGGTCCAGGGTGGCCTTGGGCGTGAAAGTCGCGGCCAGCCCGAAATGGCTGTTTATCCTCACGGAAGCGCCGGCCTTGAAGCGCGAGCCATCCAATTCAGTCTCCTCGGAATAGGTGTAATCGGGCAGGATGCCTTCACCCACGGTGTCGATCGCCCAGTGGCTCCAGCGTATGGTCTTGCTTTTTTCAATGTTGCCAAAGAGCATGGCATAATCAAAGCCGAGGTTGAAATCCAGATATTCCCCCAGGCCGTAGCCGAGGCTCAGAACTCCGGAGGCCTGGTTCAGCAGTCCCTCGTTCTCGATCATGTTCACGGCGATCTTTTCCGGATAGCCGTCGTTATCCGTGTTGCGGTTGTTGCGGATCTGCTCCTCATAGTTTCCGTCAAAGCTGAGCAGTGGCTGGTAATAGGCGCCCAGGCCGACTTTCAGCCCGCCGAACTCTTTGGAAACGAAACCCGCGCCGGAGAAATCCTCATAGAAATGAATGTTCGAAGCGTAAACGCTGTCGTCAATATAGTTATCGAATGAGTTATAGAGGGGAACATGGCGGTTGTCCTCATTACGGTTCACGATGAGGCTACCCTCGAGCCCGATGAATTTCTCCATCAGGGTCAGATTGGCAGGATTGGCGCTGATTCCCAGGGGACGCAGGTCATCGAATAATCCGGTGCCGCCCATGGAGTAACTGCGGGCATCCTGGGCCCCGGTCTGATTACCGAAATATGTATCTGTGATCGACCAGGCGGAAAGGCCTGCCAGGGTGGTCAGGATCAGGGTTAAGGTTAGCAGTGATTTATTTAATTTCATTATTCCTCCACTTAGTAGCGGTATTCAAGGCTGAGCCGGATGGTGTTTTCGCTGTGTTCCACCCGCTGGTACAGGTTTTCCCCCTCCACCGGTTCGTTGTATTGGCGGATGGAGTATTCCTGAGTTTGATAGGTCTTGTTTCTATATTTCATTGTCAGATACATGTTTTTCGAGATCCTGGAATGCAGGGCGATCCAGGCCTTGGTGCCCTTGTCACCCATGAAATCGATCTCCATGTCCTCCCAATCCCAGTGGGAGATGCCATGGCCGAACCAATAGATGAACGAGCCCTGGATCTTCAGGTTCTCGTTGAAGTTATGGGTGTAGTTCACGCCGATGTAATCCCCGGTCATCAGGGTCATGGCCGCCGCCATGGTGTTGTTTCCGGGGTCAGCCGGATTCGTCAGCGAGGTGTAGGGCGGGCTGAGAACCGTGTTGTAACGGTATTCGAAGGACAGGAAATCGTAATTGGAGAGGTAGGTGCGGACGCTGACGGTATATTCGTCTGTTTTGGAAACCCCGCGTTCCGCGTAATCGTCATAGCGGTTGACCTGGGTCTTGTAACGCAGGCGCATAGCCAGTTGGTAAAGCGGGCGGAATTCCATCTCACCCTGGAACCTGACGGAGCGGCGTGCGTCGCTGAGCCTTTCCCAGATATCCAGATAGGCCCGGGTGAGCGTGAAATAACGGTCAAATTTGTAGCGGGTCTCAAAATAGACACCGCGTTCGGGCTGGGCCTGGGGCGAATTCAGATAGATGTCTGAAAGAGTCGGATTGGTCAGGGCGTAAACGTTCTTTTCCAGTATGGTGTCGTCAAAGCGCTCATGCTCGGAAAAGGCGCTGCTGTAGGGGTTGTCAAAATCAACGTCGTAATGCCTGTACAGGGTTATGAAGTAGAGGTTGTCCCACTGCGTCCTGGCGCTCACGATATAGGCCTTGGGATCGTCCCCCAGTTTGAGGTCGGAACCATCGACACTGAGTTCCGCGTATTCGCCCTGGACGGAGGTGTTGCCGATGACGGTCTGCCCGTCAAAGCCGATCACCCG
>CAYRVG010000154.1:0-5857 GCA_964427765.1 uncultured Candidatus Cloacimonadota bacterium | reverse complement strand
CGGGATCTCGATCCCGATAAGCCCGCGTCCCGGGATGGGGGCCTGCACGCGGATGGATTTGGCCTTGATGGCCAGGGCGATGTCGTCCGCCAGTGATGTAAACCGGTTGACCTTGACGCCTTTGGCCGGCTCCAGCTCATACTGCGTGATGATCGGCCCGATATTCACATTGCGCACCTCGGCCTCAATGCCAAATTCCGCCAGCTTGCTTTTCAAGATCTGGCTCGTGCTGAGGATCTGGCCCTCGATCTCCTTGCGGTCCTTGTCTGAAAGCTTGACGGGGCTTTCAAGGTAATCCTCTATGGAGGGGATCACGTAATCCTTTTCGGACCCATCAGCCTCGATCGGCTGTTGCCTTGGGGCAGGTTTCTTTTTTGCTGGCTTGGATGTGGGATCGGGAACCAGGTTTGGCTCCGCGGGCGGGATATCGGCCTGCCGTGTATGGTTTTGGATTACCGGTTCCGCGCTGATGCTGGGTTGGCCGGGTTTTTCCTGAATCTGCCTGGCTTCGCGCCGGCGGGCATGACTCTCGCGTAGGCTCGCGATCCATTGCTTGATGCGCCTGAATTCAAAGATCAGCGCCAGGGCCAGCACTATCGTGATGATGATCAGCAGTGAAGCGCCAAAATCGCTGAACACCGCGGAAAGCCCGACCCAGATCCCACGCGGGATGACCGTGTGGCTGTAATCCGGGACATATTTGGCCAGGCGCACCTGCAGCAGGAATATGACGATGATGAGCAGATAACCCTTGCGCAGGCTGCGCGAGGTTTCGGGATCCAGAAAGTACATCAGGGAGACCAGGGTCAGGATGGCCGCACCGAAGAGGGATAGATAAAATCCGAACAAGTAGGTGAAAATATAGCCGACGGCCACCCCGAAAACCCCCATGGGATTGGATATTTCAATATCCCGCTGGAACACCCAGGTGAGGACATTTCCCCTTTCGCCGAGTTTTTGCGCGTCCATCTGGATGGATTCGGTGCCAAAGACCAGGGAGACCACTATCAGCAGCCCCAGCAGGGTGAGCAAGCCCGCTCCGAGGCGCCTCTGCCAGGCCCTGTCCCGGGGCGTTTTCTTCCGCCGGGTGTTATTCCCACTGGTTTTGCTGTTGGTCCTTTTTTTGTTTGCCGTGTTACGCTTTTTCTTCTTTGCCATGTGATTTCCTCAGACACTGAAGCGGATGAAGATGATATCGCCATCCTGCACGATGTAGTCCTTTCCCTCCAGCCGGAAGAGCCCTTTCTCCCGCAAAACCTTTTCGGAGCCGTGTTCCATGAGGTCGTCGTACTTAAAGCATTCAGCCCGGATGAAGCCGCGCGCGAGGTCCGAATGTATCTTTCCGGCCGCAGTCACGGCGTTGTCCCCTTTTTCGACCGTCCAGGCGCGGACCTCGTCCTCGCCAACGGTGTAAAAACTGATGTAACCGAGCATCTTGTAGCAGAACCGGGTGAAGCGGTCGCGGATGCTTTCCCTGATCCCCATGTCCTCCATAAAAAGCTGCGCCTCATCGCTTTCCAACTTGCTGAGTTCCTCTTCGAAACGTCCCGCGATAACCTCGGCGTCATATCCTTTGTCCCTGATCTGCTGCTTCAGCCCGTCCAGCGAATGGTAATCCTGTTCCGCGCAATTGATCAGCACCAGCAGGGGTTTCTGGCTGAAAAAGCGGAAGCCGCGCAGGGTATTCTCCGCGTCGGGATGAAGTTCCATCCCCCTCAGGGGCCTGCCGGCCTGGAGTTCCTCGCAAACCTGGCGCAGGATCTTTTCCTCGAACTGGATGGTGGCGTTCTTCACGCCGCGTTTGTAGCCGAGTTCGATCTTTTCAATGCGTTTTTCCGCCACGAGGAGGTCGTTCAGGATCATCTCGTCCTCAAAGGCGACAAGCTGTTCGAGAGGCTCCCCGGCGGCGTAAAGTTCATCGATCTCCTCATCGTGAAAGGCCCGCAGCACCAGCACAAAACCTTCATTGGCCTTGATATCGGAAAAGAGGGCGTTGTCCGGGTTTTCCGCGTGGCGGGAGAATATCCCCGGATAGTCCCGGTATTCGATGTGGACATACACCGTTTTCTTCGGCTTGTAAAGTTCGCTGAGCCGGTCCACGCGCTCGTCAGGCACCTGCACGACCCCCACATTCGCCTCACCGGGCGGCGGGGCGTATTTATCCGTGCTGGCCTCGCTTTTGGTCACAGCGTTGAATATCGTGGTCTTGCCGGTTTTTGGCAGTCCCAATATGGCTATTTTCATGATTTAGATCTCTTTTCCAGATTTTTCAGGGAGCGTATCTCGGCCTGGGTGAGCGGCCTCCACCTGCCGGTGGGAAGGTCTTTGAGGTGCAGGGGGCCGAACTGCAGGCGTTTCAGCTTCACAACCCGCGCTCCCACGGCCTCGACCATGCGCCGGACCTGGCGTTTGCGCCCTTCGCTGATGACAATCTTCAGGGTCATGGAATTTTCCGCGGCATTTTTTACGAAAACCCCCGCGGAATGGGTCACGCCTCCCGCGATCCGTACGCCCTTGCGCAGCGTTTCCAAATCCTTTTTTCCCAGGCGGCGGTTGATATCGGCGCGGTATACTTTTTCCACCTTGTGGGAGGGGTGCGTGAGCAGGTTGATCAGGTCCCCGTCATTGGTCAGGAGCAGCAGTCCTTCCGAGTTTTTATCCAGCCTGCCCGCGTAGCGCACGTTTGCGGCTGATTCCGGCAGCAGCTCATAGATCGTCCTGCGCTCATATTCGTCGGCTTTGGAAACCACGTAGCCGGAGGGCTTGTTCAGCATCAGGTAGATCTTTTCGGCAGGGCGCTCCAGCTTCCTGCCCTTGTAGCTTACGCTGTCCCGGTCAGGATCGACCCGGCGGGAAAGATCGCTGCAGGTTTCGCCGTTGACGCTCACCTGCCCGCTTTTGATCAGCCCGTCCGCCTCCCGCCGAGAGCAGATCCCGCATTCGGAGAGCCAGCGGTTCAGCCTTATGCCCTCACCAGGTTTCGAGGCTGTTTTGGATGATGTTTTCGAATAGCTTTTCGACGAGTTCATCAATGGCTTCCTCTTTGCTTTTGCTTTTGGCGGTGCTGGCTTCGGAAACAGCGAAGGGTTCGGATACAACGAGGCTCTTGTTCTCATAGATGGCCTGGTTGTTGATCAGGTCCGTAAAGGTGACGCTGCAGGTGAGGCGCAGCATATAATCCTGCACGTTGTTCCCGCTGTCGTAGCTGTAAACATTCTCCTCGAAGCTGATGATCGAGCCCTCGAGGGCGCAGTCCGGTTGCTGGGTGACCAGTTTCAGCCGCCCGTCGCTCTGGAATCTTTCCGAAAGGCCGTTGAGAACGATATCGCCCAGATCAAACTGGGAGGACCGGTTCTCAAAAGCCCGCACGGCAATTTTTTTCAGATGCGGGTAAGCGTTTGAATAGACGGAGTATGAGCAGCCAAAAAGTACCGCGCCAAGCAATCCGAACCAAATAAATTTCTTGACCATTATTCCCTGTTCAGAAAAATCTCTATCCTTGTCAAGTTAAACCTTAAACGCCAACCGGTCAACGAAAAACGCCAGAGGAGGTTTTTATGGCGAAAAAGTATCTTTCCATAGCCGATACGGCTAAAAAACTGAAGGTTTCCGAGGGTGTTATCCAGGAAATGATCAACACCGATACCTTTGAGACCAAATTAGTTGGGAAGAAGGTCAAGATAGACGAAGATTCCCTCAACGAATGGCTGGAGAATCTCAATGAATCCGAAGAGCAAACCCTAGCCCTCAAGAGGGTTGTCTGCCATTTTGAGGAATACATGCGGCCGGAAAACATCTTTTTGGATTTTTACGCGGAAAACAAATTCGACGCCATCCGCATCTTGAGCGAAAAAGCCAAGGAACTCAAGCTGGTGCGGGACGCGCGCTGGCTTTATGAGGTGGTGGTCGCCCGCGAGGAATTGATCTCCACGGCGATCGGCCACGGCGTGGCCCTGCTCCACCCCCGCCATTTGCACCCCTCCAAGATAAAGACCCCCAGCATCCTCTTCGGCCGGTCCAGCGAACCCGTGGATTTCGACGCCCCGGACAACAAGCCCGTGAACATCTTCTTCATGCTGCTCCTGCACAACGACAAGCAGCACCTCTTCAGCCTTTCATACATCTCCAAGCTGATCATGCATCCCGAAGTTTTGGAACAATTCAAGGCGGCCAAGGATAAGGAAGAGATCCACAGATACCTGACAACCCCGCGCGAAGAGACGAAACAATAGATCATGGCGAAGATACGCATAATTTTGGGAAGCAAGAGCGATCTCGCCGCCTGCGAGCCGGTCAAGAAGACACTGGAGGAATTCAGCGTGGAATACGATTTCCATGTCTCCAGCGCGCACCGCAAGCCCGAGGCCACAGCGCAACTGGCCAAGAAAGCGGAAACCGACGGGATCAAGGTCATCATCGCCGCCGCTGGGATGGCCGCCCATCTGCCCGGCGTGATCGCCTCGCACACTATCCTCCCCGTGATCGGGGTTCCCCTCGCCAGCGGCGGATTGGGAGGCCTGGACGCCCTTCTCTCGATCGCGCAAATGCCGCCCGGCGTACCCGTCGCCTGCCTGGCCGTCGGCGCTGCCAAGAACGCCGCGCTTTTGGCAATACAAATCCTTTCTTTGCAGGATCCTGACCTGAGGGAAAAATTCCGCGCCTACAAAGAATCCCTCGCCGGAGGCTGATAAACCTTACGGGCAGGTTACAAAGGACTTATTTGGGCTGGTTCTAGCGCATTAGGACCAGTTTCTTGCGCAAAACCTCCCCGCCAAACTCCGCCCGCAGGAAATATACGCCGCTGACGGCGCGCCTGCCCCTCTCGTCACGGGCGTCCCAGGCGATCGGACCGCCAGTTTCGCCAGAAAGATCCCGCACAAGCTGGCCCTTCACGTTGTAAATGCCCACCCTGCGGGGATTTTTCCCTGCAAAGCTGATCTCGCATGAACCTTTGAAGGGATTGGGACTGATCCTGGCCATGAGCTCCGCGGCCGTTGCCAGTTCATCCTCCACGGAGGAAAACTCCTCCAGGCGCAGAAGATACACCAGGTCGGGATGAGGATAGTTGCTTCTCAATAAGTATATGTATTCATCGGAGTTATAAGTAAAGAACGGTTCGCCTGGAGCAAGGGAAAACTCATATTCCCGGATGCTCTCATCCGTGTAGTCAGCCAGAATGAAGATCCTGGAGATCCCAGCCACCACGGATTGGGCAACCATGTAATCCTGCCCCATCCTGAAAAGCGAGGCCGGGGCTGGATAATCGCCCAGATAAGGGAACACGGGATCGTAGACCAGTTCCCCGTCCGAAATCCGGTAGCTATCAAACCAGGATTCCAGAACATAGCCCTCGTCATGGGTCAGGCATCTGATGCAGCTGAAGGTCGAATCCGTGCGCGCCACGCTGCAACAAAGTCGATAGTGGTTCCCACCGCCTGCTCCAAGGTCGATCAACTGGATCTGGTCGTCCTCCACATACGCCAGCGCGGTAAACAGAGTTCCCCTGCCTTTTTCCAGTCCGTCGCCCACCCGCAGCATGTAATGCTGCCCGCAAACTCTACTGGCGTAACCGCCAAAATACGCGTACCAGCCAGGGATCCAATGGTCCGGATAGGTGTGGATCAATTGCGTGCCCTGGTAGAGGAGATCCGGCAAGTCCGAGTCGCAAGGGCTGGCAAAAAGGAAATAGTCGTCGGCAAAGGACCAGACATAATAAGGCTCCCAGACAATATCCGCCCCCACCTCCTGCAGCAAGACCAGGCTGTCCGCGGCCAAATCAAGACGGTGTATCCTGGCCTGGGATTGGGTATGGTCGCAAAAGAAGCCCAGCGTGTCGCTGGCCAGATACACATTGCTG
>CAYRVG010000153.1:0-3782 GCA_964427765.1 uncultured Candidatus Cloacimonadota bacterium | reverse complement strand
TTGACGTTAAAATTATCCATGAACTGCTGGAGGACGGCGCTGCGCGAGGGATGGCGGAGTTTTCTGAGGGCTTTGTCCTCGATCTGGCGGATGCGTTCGCGGGTCACCTGGAAGATGTTTCCCACCTCCTCGAGGGTGCGGTGGTAGCCGTCGTCGATGCCGAAGCGCAGGCGGATGACGCGTTCCTCGCGGGTGGTGAGGGTTTTGAGGACCTCGTCCACCTGTTTTTTGAGCAGGGAGCGTTCGGCCATGCGTTCCGGGGAGATGATGGTGCGGTCTTCGATGAAATCGCCCAGGATGCTGTCCTCGCTGTCGTGCCCGATGGGTTTATCCAGCGAAACGGGCTCCTTGGAGATGGAGAGGATGCTTTTGACCTTGTCCACGGGGATGTCCAGCACCTCGGATATCTCCTCGGGGAAGGCCGGGCGCCCCATTTTTTGCATCAGGCGCCGGCTGGTGCGGTTGATCTTGTTTATGGATTCGATCATGTGCACCGGGATGCGGATGGTGCGGGCCTGGTCCGCGATGGCGCGGGTGATGGCCTGGCGGATCCACCAGGTGGCGTAGGTGCTGAATTTATAGCCCTTGCGGTAGTCGTATTTTTCCACGGCGCGCATGAGCCCGGTGTTTCCCTCCTGGATGAGGTCGAGGAATTCCAGGCCGCGGTTGTTGTAGCGCTTGGCGATGGAGATCACGAGGCGGACGTTGGCCTCGATCATCTCGTTCTGGGCCTTTTCCTTGTTGCGCTCGGCGCGGTCGATCTCGCGCAGGAGGAAGACGAGGTCCGTGCCGGTCATCTTGGTCTCCAGTTCCACGCGGCGGATCTTGCGGCGGGCGTTCTTGATCTTGCGCAGGGTCTCGATGAAGATGTTGGGATCGAGGTTGGTCTCGGCCTCGACCTCGGTGAAATCCTCATCCGATTTCTTGGCGCGGCGGCCGTAGGTGCAGATCTCGTCTATGGTGAAGCGTTTGATGCGGGTGAGTTCCGTGATGCTGTTATAGCTATCCTCGATGCGCTCCACGAGGCTTCTGATACGGTAGACCATGCGTTTGATCAGCTTGTCGTTGTAATTGAGCTGGCTGAAATTGTCGTTGATCTCGGCCCGGAGGGCGTCGATCTCCTCCTGGCGGCTGGAGTTTCCGCTTTCGTCAAAATCGCAGCTGTCCAGGATGGCGCCGATCTTGTCGAAGAGAAGCTCGTTCTTCTTGAGGATGTCCCGGAATTGATCGATGATGACGGCGTCCTGCTTCTTGTCTATCCAGGTGCTCATGTCCACGCGGAAGATCTGGTCCAGGCGCACGCGGCGCTCCCGGTAGCGGTGCAGGAAGTTGTACATCTCGCGGAGGGTGGAGCCGGATTTGAAGACGTTCTGGTTGATCATCTTCTGGTAGGTCTCGATCTTCTGGGCGACACGCACCTCGCCTTCCCTGTCCAGAAGCGGGACGCGGCCCATCTCGCGCAGATACATGCGCACGGGGTCGTCGTAAAAGCGTTTGGTCTTGAATTTCTTGGGCGGCGCGCTTTTGCGGAGGGCAAGGCCGTCCTTGGTGAGGCGTTTTTCGGATTCGTCGATGATCTCGATCCCATCCTGGCGGAGGTCGAAGATGATGTCGTCCACCTTGTCCAGGAAGAACGGGTTGTTAGGCAGAATGTCGTTGATCTGCTTGAAGGTGATGAAACCTGAATCTTTGCCCAGGTCCACGAGTTTTTTCAGGCATTCATTGTAGGTGGTCATTAATGCTCCTTACGGCTTGGCTGGCCCTCAATACAAAATTTTGTGGATAACCCTGTGGGTCATCTGCCGGTATAGGTTGGAAAGTTTCTGCTTTTCCTCCAGAAGCTGCCGGTTCGCGGGGTCGGCGATTATCCTGCGGTCGAGTTGTGCCAGATCGTGCTGAACCTTACGCAGTTTCACCTGCTTGAGGACCCCCTCAAAATCAAGGTCCGGCAGTTCCGCGAAAAGAAAATCCGCCAAAAGTTCCCTTAACTCCTTATTTTGCAAATTATCAAGCAATGTCGCGGGTTCATCGATATCAGCGGCGTCGATATTGGCCGCGAGATATTTGAACAGTTCCCGATACGCCACACTATTAAAATAATCCGGAGTGAGCTCTCCGGCAAGTAAATTGAAATAATTTTTGTCCTTGAGCCCCAAAATGAGCAGATAGCGCTCCTCGGAATTTTCCTCCAGATCCGGGACGGAGGCTGGAGTGGGCTGGCTTTGGGCGGTATTGGCACTGCCGGAGGTGCGGCGCAGCTTGGTGAAGAGGGCGCCGGCGGAGATGCCGAAGGCCTCGGAGATCTCCTTGACCACAATTTCGCGCTTCACGGCGTCGCGCAGGCCGCGGATGGAATCCAGGATCTGGTCGATGCGCTCGGTTTCCGGCATGTTGCCTTCCCTCTCCGCCAGGAAGGGGACGATCCCTTTGGCGCCCTCGATCCTTTCCCGGAGGGCGTCAGCTCCATTTTTCAGGAGGAAGGAATCGGGGTCGTGGTTTTCAGGGAGTTCGACGATATAGGCGTCCAGACCCTTGGAAAGGCACAAAAGGGCGGCGCGGACGGCGCTCTTGATCCCGGCGGCATCACCGTCGTAGAGCATGTAAACCTTTTTCGCGTAGCGTGAAAGCAGGTAAACCTGGTCCTGGGTGAGCGAGGTGCCCAGGGAGGCGACGGAATTGGGGAAGCCGCTCTCATAGAGGCGCAGGAAATCGAAATAGCCTTCGCTGACGAGGGCGAATTCCTGTTTGGAGATCTCATACTTGGTCTTGAAAAGCCCGTAAAGCTCCTTGCCCTTGGTGTAAAGTTCGGTTCCGGAGGAATTGACGTATTTGCCAAGTTTGCTCTGGGGATCGAGGACGCGTCCGCCGAAGGCGATGACCTCGCCGATGTTGTTGTGGATCGGAAACATCAGGCGGTTGCGGAAGAAATCCACGAGGTTGCCGGAATAGTTGCCGAAAAGGCCGGATTCCTTGAGCAGGGAGACGGAATGGCCCTCCTTGAGCAGGTGGTTGAGCAGCGATTTTTCGCCGTTGAGGGCATAGCCGAGTTCAAGCGTTTTGGCGGTCTCGGGGCTGAAGGAGCGTTTTTGCAGGTAGTCCAGGACGCTTTGGCCATACTCGAAAAGGTTGGCGGCAAAGAAATCCCGGGCCGTCTTATAGATCTGGAGGAGCTGGTCGCGCTTGGTGGAGACGGTTCTGGTGCGCTCGTTCTCCGGGATGGTGATCCCGGCGCGCTGGGCGAGTTTTTTCGCCGCCTCGATGAAGTTCAGCTTCTCGTAATCCTGGAGGAAGGTGAAGACGTTGCCGGCCTTGCCGCAGGCGAAGCACTTGTAGATCTGCTTGGGCTGGCTCACGTAGAAGGAGGGATGGGTGTCGTTGTGGAAGGGGCAGATCCCACGCCAGTTGGAGCCGACGCGCTTGAGCGGCACATATTCCTGGATGAGCTCCACAATGTCCGTGGAGCGCCTGATCTGCTCGATTAAACTCTTATCCATCTATATCTTCACCAATGTGACCCCGCTTCCGCCCTCGGCCGGGACGGGCGTTTCGAGCGAGATCACCTGTTTTTTCCTTTTCAAATATTCGCGCACCTTGCTGCGCAGGGCGCCGGTGCCTTTGCCGTGCACGATGCGCAGGGTGTGCAAGCCGGCCAGCAGGGCGTCGTCCAAAAATTCGTCGATCAGGGGCTTTGCCTCGTCGAAGGTGAGCCCCAGCAGCTTGAGCTCAAAGCGCGCCTTTGGCGTGGCATGGGCTCTGGCGGCCGTGAAGGCCTCCCTTTCCGC
>CAYRVG010000152.1:0-3944 GCA_964427765.1 uncultured Candidatus Cloacimonadota bacterium | reverse complement strand
ATCTGGTTGATGTCCGCTGCCACGTTGATCGCCAGCTTGATCAGTTCGCTTGCCGCAAAGAACGACACGGCGGATAGTATGCCGCCGATTATGCTGCCCAGAAAGGCTAGGAATCCACTTCCATTGATCAGCATAACTATCCCGGCAATTATTCCCACGACCACCAGCACGATGCCGATGATCTTGAAAATCAATGATATGACATTTAGAGTTGGGTATTTTCCTTCACCTGGAATGATCTTGGTGTTTGCGTCCATTATTTCCTCCTTGACAGATTTTTCAGTTTCCGCCGGACATTGTGACCGGCTTTTGATTCTTCATTTTCAGCAAAAACCCCCTCGCGGATTTTGCTTTTAAGTATGACGCGTTGCGTAGTTTGAAAAATAATCTCATGAAACCTCGTGGCTTATCATCTTCTTAAAAGCGCCTGTTGCGCAATGAGATATATTTTTTCATCTTTTTAAATAATAATCATCAATGGTTTAATGTCAAGCATTATTTCCTCTTTCACACCATCTTTAAGGAACCCAAGCCTTTCTCCAAAGCCATCCAGCGGGAGTTATGTTCACCGATTCCATATGGCCGGGATTTTTTTTCAAGCACTGAAATTCTTTCTGCTTAACGCTTGGATAGCACACCTGATCTTTTTCGGAAAACACTTTCAGCGCCACAGGCCAAGTTTTGTCTTGACAGATTGTCCCTGTTGAAAGACTGGCTTTACAAATCTTAGACAAGGAACAAGAGTAAAATTCCAAACTTGAATATCCCACCTATGAAAAATTATACAATTATTATCCTGGCACTAATCCTTCTTTCACTCTGCGGAACAAGCGCCTTGCACGCTTTTGAGCATAAAACCCCGGATATTGTATCCGGAAAAGTTCCAGCTTTGGTTGCTGGCGTGATAGTTTTGCACGGTGCTGGAATTGCCACATCCATGCTGCTCTCCGATAAGGATTTTGACCACAGGGGGATTGATTTCAACCAGGACCAGGTTTTCTATGTCGCTGAGTCCATGTGTCAAACGCAGTCCGGACGCGAAGAAATATTCTCCACTTACGGCAGTTATGGTGTGGGAAAGATGTTCAGGCCCTGGCTGGCCGGAATTGTGAAGGGAAACCTGATCGAGTTTCAGAGCAAAAGGGAACATACCTACGGCACCTCACTGGATGGCGAGATCCGCTTGATATTCCTGAACAAGGATAAAATCAAACTCCATTACAATTGCGGATTTGGAGTCTGCCTTACGGACAAAGAATTTCCCGCCAATGGCACAAAGACTAACTTCATCTCTTTCTTTGGCGTGGGGTCAATGTTCAGGATCGCCCCGGGCGTGAACTGGAAAATCGGATACCGCCACGTGCATATCTCCAATGGTGGCCTGATAGCCGGGGATGACAGAAATCCAGGCTTCGATTCCAACGGAATTTTCACGGGTTTGATGTTCTTCAGATAATAAGTTGGGCGCTTCCCGGGCAACAAATCCTTCCAACCAGGGCTTGCCCGCAAAGGAATTATCCCGCCCGGAAAATCTGCTTGGCACACCACATTCACAGCATTTCCCAACTCACCCAAATACAATGGATTACCCAGTTCCAGGACTGGTCAATTCGCGATTCTGGTATTGACCCTTAATACCGATATTGATCCCCATCACCAGGTCTGCGCTCAAGTTGCCGCAGTTAAAAAGCAGGCCCAGCAGAGCGAGCAAGGATATCAAATATGTCTTCATTAGGATATCCTCCCTACCTTTAAAAATCTCATAGCTTCAAAAGCTGTCAAGTTCAGTTTAGGGTTCTAATTTCCGTGCCGGTCCCGGATGGTAATTGTGCTGTGCCTTAAACCCATCTTGAGCTTATTAAAGTACTTGCGAATGCACAAGGATTTTTTCGCCTACATGAAGAGTCCACAGGGCTAAAATACACTCTTTGCACCCCAAATCCACTCAAATGTGGAGATGGAGAATCAAGACACCTTTTGGTATTATGCCGGTTATTCCTTGCTAATCCTGGGCGATGGTTACAACCTTGAAGAAAGCGCGATCAGCCGATCCAGCCAATCCGGAAAGGGTCAGGCCGGGTGTAAGGACGGTGCCGACCAGGGTGTCCAAACCGCATTCAAATTGAGGCACGGAACCGGAGTAAACCTCGTAGAAGTCTATGCTGATGGGATTGCCAAGATCATCATGGGTCACCGGGTCCCAATCCAGGATAACATCATTCCCGACAACATCGATAACCAGGTTTTGTGGTGCCATGGGCAAAGGGAACGCGGTGGTTAGGGAAAGGGCGTCAAAATAGCCGTCGTTATTGGATCCGGAACGCCTGGTGGCGATCAGCCTGATCCGGATGAATCTTGTCCCTGCTGGCGCGATAGTGTCGTTGCTGATCAAAGTCCAGATGGACGCGTCACCATAATCCCCGGAATCGAAGGAGGCCAGGATCACGGATTTATCGAAGTTCAAATACTCCAGTATGATGCGTGAGAGATCTGCTGGGCTTTGTGGCCAGGACCGCACATAACCGGAAAATGAGAAAAGCTGTTCCCCGGTATCGATCATGGCGGCAAGGTCATTGACATCCACATCCTGCCTCAATTCCGCGCTGGCATTGGCCCCGGCGAAGAAATAATAACTCCCTTCATAGGGGGGGGACTGGCGGCCCTCTGGGTCCAGGTCGTTGCCACAACTTCCTCCCAATAAGGAATGTTACCACCTACCAGGGTTTCCTCGCAACCCCCGTTTTGGATCAATTCCATTACGTCGCGGGAATCGGGTGCCGGAAGAGGAGTTCCGGAAATAGCGGGGAAAAGTTCCAGGTATTGGGCTCCCAGGGCAGCAGCCAAAAATAAAAACAAAGCGAAATAAGCAAAGCGTGTAATCTTGTTCATAATTTTCCTCCAACTGCTTGATCTCTAGTACATTATTTTATTCTAAGATTATCCTGTCGAGCAGAAAATACACCTGTCCCACCCGTCCGGGATCAGAGGATCCGGGATGCGGTTTGGGAATCCGGCATAATTCCCTTCAATTGATCCCATGCTGTCTGGATGATTGAGCTTGTTCAGGAAGGAATGACAATTTGCTTGACGAAACATCTCTTTACAGGGGATGGTAATCTTTCCATAATTATACACAGGTGGAACTTATGCGAAACGTCATTATCGCCGGAAACTGGAAGATGAACAAGGATGCCGCCGAAACAGAGCAGTTCTGCGACGAGCTGAGCGCGCGCCTGGCGGAACACGAAGAGGAAAGGGTGCTGCCCCTGGTCGCGCCGGTTTTTCCTTTTCTGGGGCGGGTGCAGACCATCCTTTTGGGAAGGCCGGTGGCCATCGCCGCCCAGGACGTGAGCTCCCACGAAAAGGGCGCTTACACGGGCGAGGTCTCCGCCGCGCAATTGCGCTCCCTGGGGCTGAGCTATTGCATCATCGGGCATTCCGAGCGCCGGCAATACCATGCGGAAACGGATGAACTGATCCGAGAAAAGCTTTTGAGATTGAGGGAAAACGACATCATCCCGATCCTCTGCATCGGCGAAACCCTCGCGCAGCGGGAAGCCGGGGAGACCAGCAAGGTGATCCTGAAGCAGCTTTCGGGCTGTCTGGAGGAAGTTGACCTCTACACCGGGCGGGAGATCGTCATCGCTTACGAGCCCGTCTGGGCGATCGGCACGGGAAAAACCGCCACGTCCGCCCAGGCCCAGGAGGTCCACGCGCTCATCCGAAGCTGGCTGGAGGAGAATTACGGCCCTCAGGTGGCGGACAACCTCCACATCCTCTATGGCGGCAGCGTCAAGCCGGGCAACATCCGCGAGCTTTTGCTGGAGCGGGATATTGATGGCGGGTTGATCGGCGGGGCTTCATTGGTTATCGAGGACTTTTGCGCAATGATCGACACAGCCATCGAACTGACCAAAACAACGGGAAACTGAAAGTGATTGATA
>CAYRVG010000151.1:0-4015 GCA_964427765.1 uncultured Candidatus Cloacimonadota bacterium | reverse complement strand
CAGAGCTGCGGATCATCCCCCTTTCCCCAGCGCGCCCACAACTTGCCCACCACCGCCTGAGTTCCCGCTGGTTCAGCGTTTACTTAGCGCGTGGTCAGGCAGTGATGAGGCGGTCAGGGATAAGGGCGGTTTGGGGAAAATCCGGCTGGATGCGGGTTGGGAGAGCTCAAAGAAGGGTTATCTGACCAGATGGATGAGCAGGGGGATGTAGAAGAGGGCAATGAGGGTCGAGATGGAGACGATCGTGGCGGCGAACTCGCGGTCCATGTTTTCCCTGTCCGCCAGGATCATGGTGTTGAATCCCGCCGGCATGGCGGCGCAGACCATGACCACGACGCGGGGTATGCCCTCAAGGCCAAAGAGGAGGGTGAGCAGGTATCCGATGAAAAGCCCCACGCCCATGCGGATGAAAACCGCCAGCAGGGCCTTGCCCAGATGCGTGAGGCGGGGGGCGAAGGAAAGCCCGAGGGCGATCATCATCAGAGGCCCCAGCGGCAGGCTCAGCAATTCGAGGAAATTGACCCCCAGGGAGGGCAGGCGCAGGTTCAGGAGCCGGATCGCGAAGGCGGCCGCCATGCCCCAGAGGGGCGGGAGTTTCAGGAATCTATCCCAGCGGATGCCGCCCGTGTGGCCGTTGTCGCCATATTTGATGGCGTTGTAATAGGTGAAGGTGAAGATGAGGAAGGTGTTGCCGATATCGAAGAGCGAGGCGCGGGCCAGACCCTCGGTCCCATAGGCGGCATCGATGAAGGGCAGGGCGAAGGCGGTGTTCATGATCAGGGTCCCGACCAAAAAGCTGCCATAACTTGCTGGCGGCATCGGGACGAACCTGCCGGCAAGGGAGGACACGACATATACACCAAAGACCACCAGCATCGCGCAGATGGGTATCAGTGCCATATCCGGCGCAAGCTGGGCGCGGTAGATCGCCAGGATGATGACCGCCGGGATGCTGACGTTGAGGACAAAACGCAGCATAACGGGCGCGTCTTCCCTGGAAAGCAGCTTCAGCTGTTTGAGCACGATGCCCAGGAAGAAAGCGAGGACGAGCGGCAGGATCCTGGTTATGAAAGGATTCATTCGCTTTGGGGGAGGGGATCGTAAAAAATGTTGTGAAGGATGGCCAGCCTGTCCTGCAGGAAACTGTTGCGGTCTTCTTCCTCGCTGGTTTGGGGATCTTTCACGGGCTGCCAGGCCTCGTATCCGGCAAGGGCGGATTCCAGTTCCCATTTGCGCCTGAATTCACGGTCGTCCAGCTCTGCAAGCGCCTCCATCTGGGCGGGTGTGAACCTGACATCCAGACCTCTGTCCACGAGCGTCTTCACATCCACCTTGAGTGGGTGGTCCTCGCAGATGCTGACGATCTCTTTCGCCACTTCCGGCTCGTACGCGCCATCTTCGGTCAGTTCCCTGTAAAAAGCGCGCTGTGAATCAAAGCTGCGCAGGTTGACGAAAGAGAGATTGTTGGTGTCGATGCCCCGGCTTTTGATCTCGCGGACAGCGGCTTTGTCCACGGTATAGGATATGGGGCGCTGGACCTGCAACTCGAACACGTTCTGGGTGATGAAGAGGGCCACGAAGGAAAAGAGGAAGGCCAGCACCGGCGCGACGATCCAGGCCAGGGAAAGCCTGCCCAGGACGTTGTAACGGATGTTCTTGCCGCCCTTGGCCAGGCCGATGCCCATCACGGCGCCCACGATCACCTGGGTGGAGGACACCGGCACCAGAGGAATGGCCGGCAATCCAAGGGAAAGCAGCAGATTCTGCAATCCGCGGGAGGTGAAGATGAAGAGCACAAAGGTCTCGGCGATCAGCGCGGCGAGGGCGGTCACGGGGGACATTTTGAAAAGGTCCTGCCCCACGGTGCGCATGACGCGGTGCGAATAGGTGTATATCCCCACCACAACGGATAATGCGCCAACCAGATAAAGCTGCTGTACTCCGGTGAATACGAAGAGGGAACCGATGGTCAGGTCCTTGAAAGGCGTGACGGGGACGAAGACGCCCACAACGTTGGCGATATTGTTCGCGCCGAGGTAGTAAGCCCCGAGGGCCCCGAAGATGACGAGCCCGTAACGCACCAGCATGTCCTGCTCCAGCAGGTGGCGCCTGGAACGGTTTATCCATCTTCTGAAGAGGTAGAAAAGCAGGGCTGCCACTACGCCGGAGACCACAAAGGCCGTGATCCAGCTAACGGCAATGTTCAGCAGGGAACGGAAATCGGTGAGCCGGCCGGCAAAGAAGTTCCAGCCCAAAATCGCGCCGACGATGGTCTGCGAGGTGGAAACCGGGATCCGCGTGCGCACCACCACCAGGATCGCCAGACCCGCCGCCAGGGAGACCGTGAAAGCCCCGCCCAGCGCGTCGACCGTACCGAGGCGCCCCAAAGTGCCGGAGGGACCGCCGCCTTCCAGAAGGGCTCCCAGGACGATGAATATGGAGGCGACCAGGGCGGCACGCTTGAACCGCAGCATGCGGGTCTCCACCGCCGCGCCGAAGACGTTGCCGGTGTCGTTCGCCCCGAGGGACCAACCCAAAAATAATCCGCTAAGCAGGTAAAAGAAGACCATGTTTTACCGGAAGGTTCAGAGCTGCCGTTTTATCGTGTAAATGGAAAGGCGGTCGCAGACATTCTGGGCGTAATCCGAGATCTCCTCGATGTTGATCGCGAACCAGCGAAGCTGGCTTTTCCGGGCCAGTTCTATATCCAGGGAGAATATCTGGCGGCGGAGTTTTTCCCCGATATGGTCCGCCTCGCGTTCGAAGAAATAGACCTTGTGGATATAGTTGTTCACCGCCGCGAGATTGCTGAAAAAGGAGCGCACGGCAAATATCAGCTGTTCCACCGAGGCCACGGAGGCGCGCGTGGTCTGCATCCAAAGGTCGTCAAGATCTTCCGGGATGTGGGGCTTTTCGATGGAGAACTGCATCAGGGAATCCTTGATGTGGTCCACCACCTCATCGGTGTTTTCCAAGATGGCCAGGACGTCGCCGCGATTCTCCGGGATCAGGGTGCGCTCGTACAAATAGCGTTCGATCGCCACCCGCAGGTCGTCCGCCGTCTTTTCCTTCTCGCGGATCATGCTCAGGCGTTCCTCGAACATTTCGTGCCTGTCCTTGAGGTAATCCTCGATCCCCTGCTGGAAAAGCAGCGCGGAATCATTTACCACGTCCAGAAAGGTATCGATCTGCGATTCAACGAACTTCGTGGTTTTCAGGACCAGTGCCATGGGGTCTCCTGTCTCACATATATTTTAACTTTCTTTTTTAAACAAACTTGGTATTTTTGTCAAGCAGAAAAGGGGACGGGGAAAATCGTTGACAATTTTAATGCCGCCGATTAAAATACCAAACAGTATGAACATGACCACGGAGCAAGGAGCAACACCATGCGCAAAACCCTGTACCTGATAGACGGAACGGCGCTTTTATACCGCTCGCACTATGCCTTCATAAGAAATCCGCTCGTCAATTCGAAGGGTGAGCACACGAGCGCCATTTTCGGGGTGATAAACTCTTTCCTGCATATCCTGGAGCAGAAACAGGCGGAGAATATCCTGATCAGTTTCGACCGCCGGGCGCTGACCTTCCGCCACGAGCTAAGCGAAGATTACAAGGCGAACCGTCCGCCGATGCCGGATGAGCTTTCCTCCCAGGTCGGGCCGGTGCAGGAATTCTTCCGCCTGGTGAATCTGCCGGAGATCTCTCTGGACGGCTATGAGGCGGATGACGTCCTGGCCACTTTGGCGGAGAAATTCAAGGAGGATTTTGACATCGTCTTCGTGACCTCGGACAAGGATTACTCACAGCTAGTGGAGGAACGGGTGGTGATGTTCGATCCCGTCAAGGACCGCACCCTGGATCGGGAGGGGGTTTTTGCCAAATACGGGGTGTATCCGGAACAATTTGTGGATTACCTGGCCCTGGTGGGGGATTCAAGTGACAACATCCCCGGCGTGAAGGGCATTGGTGCCAAAGGGGCGGAGGCCCTGCTCAAGGAATTCGGCAGTTTGGA
>CAYRVG010000150.1:0-10876 GCA_964427765.1 uncultured Candidatus Cloacimonadota bacterium | reverse complement strand
GTGCGGTTCGTATCCGCGCCGGGATCCACGTCCAGGAGGACCACGTCGTTCACTGATTTTATCGCGGCAGCGATCTCGTCTATCACCGCCAGGTCTTTTCCTTCGCTAAAATTGGGTACGCACTCCATCAGTTTCATGTTCTAACCTCGCTAATTTGTTTTGTGTATCTTGACCTTGATGATCTTCCTTTGGGTGGCCTGTAAAACCTGGATGCGGTAGGGCTCCACGTCTATGAACTGTCCCTGGTGGGGGATCCGCGCAATCCTGTCCAGGATCAGCCCCGCCACGGTCTCGTAATCCCCTTCGGGAAGGATGATGTCATATTCATCCTCGAGCTTGTCGATCTCGATATCCGCCTGGACCAGCCAGGTGTTCGGGGAAACCTGCTCCACCTCGGGCTCCTCCTCGTGCTCGTCATATTCGTCCGCGATGTCGCCAAAGATCTCCTCCAGGATGTCCTCCATGGTCACTATCCCAGCCGTGCCGCCGTAGGAATCCACGACGATGGCGATGCTGCGGTGGTGCTGCTGCATTTCCTTGAGCAGCACGTCCAGATCCGTGTTTTCCGGGGTGAAGAAGGGTTTGTGCATCAGCTTATCAATTTTTGTTTCAGGCGTGTGCTCACGCTTGAGGATGTCGTAGATGATGAGGATCCCCACGATGTCGTCCAGATTGTTCCGGTAAACGGGATAGCGGGTGAATCCTTCTTCCCTGGCGACCTCTATCGCCTCGGCGATCGTGGCGGTTTGGGACAGCGCGACCAAATCCGTGCGGGGCACCATCACGTTTTGCGCCTCCTGATCCGTAAAATCCAGAGCGTCCTCTATCATTTCCATCTGGGGCTCGTCCCTCTCCTTCATTTCGGTGAGGGAAAGCAGGTAGGAGATATCGTCCTTGGTGAGGTAGTTGAAGTTCCCTCCGTCGGTGATCTTCATTATCTTACGCAGCCAGGTGTTCAGAAGTGAGACCCCGGCCACGAAAGGCCTCAAGATGAAATAGACGAAGCGCATGAAGGGATAGACTGTGGGCACGGCAGTTTCGGCGTTATCCCGGAATATGGATTTGGGCACCACCTCGCCAAAGATGAGCACCACGGCGCCGAGGATCAGGGATGTGTATTTGGCGTTGAAGAGGGATCTATCGATGTGGGTATCCACAAAGTAGGTGGCCAGTGTGGCCAGCACGACGTTGACGATGTTATTGCCAAAAAGGGTCGTGCCTATGATCTTATCCGGCTGGCGCAGGAACCCGAGGAGCCTGGCGGAGCTTTTATCCCTTCTGGCCCTTGTTTCCAGGCGCAGAAGATCCAGGGAGATGAACCCGTTCTCAAAGCCGGAGAATAAAAACGACAGGGCCAGCAGGCTGAGAAAGATCAGGATCCATAAAAGTATGGAAAAGAAAGACATATCTACGCGTTAACCTTCTCATTCCTCCAGGCGATACGCAAAGCCTGGATGAAATCTTCGATATTGCCTGCCAAAAAAGAATCCAGGTTATAGCTTGTCAAGTTTATTCTATGGTCGGTCACCCGCGACTGGGGGAAATTGTAGGTGCGGATCTTGGCGGAGCGGTCGCCGGTGCTTACCTGGGCTTTGCGTGATCTGGCGATCTCCTGCTCCTGTTTGCTGATCTCTGCATCCAGGAGCCGGGACCTGAGGACTTTCATCGCCTTGGCCTTGTTTTTGATCTGGGATTTCTCATCCTGGCAGGTCACGACGATACCGGTGGGCACGTGCGTGATCCGTACCGCCGAATCCGTGGTGTTGACGCTTTGGCCACCATGCCCGGAACTGCGGTAAACATCGATGCGCAGGTCGTTTTCCGCGATGTCGATATCGATATCCTCAGCTTCTGGGAGCACGGCCACGCTAACCGCCGAGGTGTGGATGCGTCCCCCGGATTCGGTCACCGGGATGCGTTGGACGCGGTGGACCCCGCTTTCAAAGCGCATAAGTCCGTAGGCGCCCTCACCGCTGAGCATGAAAATTATCTCCTTGAAACCGCCCAGGCCCGTCTCGCTCACGTTCAAAAGCTGGAGTTTCCAGCCCTTTTGCTCCGCGTAATATGAATACATGCGGTAAAGATCCGCCACGAAGAGGGCCGCCTCCTCGCCGCCGGTGCCGGCGCGGATCTCGACAATGGCGTTCTTGTCCTCGTTGGGATCGCTGGGGATGAGCAGATCCCGCAGCTTTTGCCCGCTTTCCTCACGTTTGACCTCGAGTTCCGCCAGTTCTTCCCTGGCGAGTTCTGCCATTTCGGCATCATTTTGGGCAAGGTGCTCGGCACCTTCGATCTGGGTCTCAAGATCCTGGTAACGGTCCCACTCGGCACAGATATCGGAAAGCTCCTTGAAGCGGCGGGTGAGGGTCCTGTAGCGCCGCGAATCGGACATAACCGCCGGATCCGCTATGGTTTCGTGAAGTTCCTTCAGTTCCTGTTTCAGTTCTGCAAGTTTTTCCCTGGGGATCATATCAATCCTGCATTATCTTCACATCATGCCCGCTAAGGTCCATATCCAGGGAGGCCTTCATGGCCACGAGTGCGGTTTCCACCATGGATTCATCAGGCTGCTGCGTGGTGATGCGTTGCAGAGCCATTCCCGGGATCGTCAAAAGCTTCACGACGGGATGCTTGAGGTTGCGTCCGCTGAATTTGAGGATCTCGTAGCTGATGCCCGATACCAGGGGTATCAGGAGCATGTGATAACCCAGGCGGAGCAAAACCGGCACGGCTTCCCCGTCCAGGATAAACGCCGAAACAAGGGTGTCCGTGACCGAAAAGATGAGGATCGCCACGAGCAGCACGAAAAACAAGAAGCTGGTGCCGCAACGGGGATGGATCGTGGTATTGCTCTGGATCGAGGGGGTATCCAACCCTGTTTCCCGTTCATAGGCGTTTACGTTCTTATGCTCCGCTCCATGGTATTGAAACAGCCTGTGCACGTCTTTCATCCTGCCGATGATCCAAATGTAGAGGACAAAAAAGACGATGCGGATGACACCGGCAAAAAGGTTGAAGTAAAGGTTCTGCTTGGAGAGGCCGACCCAATCCGCAAGCTTGTATGGCAGATAGCCAAAGAGCAGGAACGCCAGCCCGAAGGCGAGGACGTAGCTGAATATCTCCTCCGCCCTGGCGGCGGTTTTGGATTTCTCTTTGCTGGCTTTGCCCTGTTCTGCCTCCTCCTGCTTGAGATCGAGTTCATAACGGTTGGCGGAGAGGGTGAGGGTCTTCATTCCAATAACCAGCATCTCGATCAGGGAAACAAACCCGCGGATTATCGGAAGCCCGAGGAAGCTGCCCTTTTTCGCCTTGCTGACGAAGGGTTGCTTGAAAAGCTCGATCGAGCCATCCCTGCGGCGTATCGCGGTGGCAATTGACTGAGGACCGCGCATCATAACGCCTTCGATCACTGCCTGGCCGCCGACGTTGATTTCTTTCTTTTCCATTTTTAGATCGTTCCTTTATTTTTGGCTCATTTTCACAAGGAGTGCATCAGCATAACCGATTCCGCACTTTTCCCTGACTGCCTGGCCACTGCCTGACCACGCGCTGAGTAAACGCTGAACCAGCGGGAACTCAGGCGGTTGTGGGTCTGTTGTGGGCGTTTCAAATCCAAGCGCCGCTTTATCAGATGCACGCTGAGTATCCGCCAAATTTGACAACCTTGTTGTTCATGGCTGACATAGATAGAAAAACGCCATTCTCCGCGCTCTGGGCTGCGATGAATGGCGTTTAAACTGAAGCGGAACTATTTTTCGTTTTTCAGGTTGTATTTACGGTTGAATTTTTCCACGCGTCCGGCGGTATCCATGATCTTTTGCTTACCTGTGTAAAACGGATGGCAAACGTTGCAGATATCCACCTGCATGTCGCCTTTGGTGGAACGGGTCTTGAACTCGTTCCCGCAGGCACAGCGGACGGTGCATTCAACATATTTGGGGTGAATTCCCTTTTTCATTTATCTTACTCCTTGCTAAATCGATACACTATGTAAGGTCAGGGTTTTTCAGGTACAGTATCTGTCAACCGCTTTTTTTATCAGCAGGGTTGTTAACCGGGGATTCTCCTTTGTTCCACTTCCCATATAGGCTTCGATCAGTAGTTTGATCCTGAATTACAGTTTTTTGTGGCAAAGCCACCAGTCCAGGCATTCGTACTCGCCGGATTTGGCGCCTTCGAGGCGTTTCTGTGAGGTTTCCACATCCGTGGGCGGCGGGATGATCACGTGGTCCCCAAAGAGCTCATTGTTGGGCCAGTTGGCCGGCATGGCAACCTTGTTTATATCGGCCACCTGCATGGCATCCACGGCCCTGAGGATCTCGTCCATGTTGCGGCCAAGTTCCTGGGGATAATAGAGCATTATGCGGATCACGCCTTCAGCGTCCATGATAAAGACCGCACGCACCGTGTTCGTGCCTTTTCCGGGATGGATGAGGCCGAGCCTTTCCGCCACAGCACCTGTATCGGCGATGATGGGGAACTGGATCTCTTCGCCAATGTTTTCCTTGATCCATTCCTCCCACTTGATGTGGGCGAAGACCTGGTCCACACTCAATCCGACAAGTTCGCAATTGAGCTGTCTGAATTTTTCATAGCGTTTTTGGAAAGCCACGAATTCCGTGGTACAGACGGGTGTGAAATCAGCCGGATGGCTGAACAGCACGAACCATTTCCCCTTCATGTCGTCGGGAAGCACCATCGTGCCACGCGTGGTCTGTACTTTCATCTGGGGAAATTTGTCTCCCAACAAGGGAATTCCCTTTGTTTCTTGATCTGACATGTTTTTCTCCTTAATGTGAATTATCGCTTACAAATATACAATAACGTTTATTTCTGCAAAAGCAACATAAATTCGGGCCGTTCTATTTTTCCAGTTTGGCAACTATCGCTTTTACAAACTCCTGCAGAATTGCGGCAGAGGGCGTCTTACCGTAGTCGTATATGAAGGGGCGGCCATTGTCGCTGCTGAGGGCCACATTTTTGTCAAATGGCATCCTGGCCAGAAGGTCCAGGTCAAAATCCATCAGCATCCTGGGGATTCCCTCGCCTTCAAAGAGATCGATCCTCTTGCCGCAATGGGGGCAATCAATGAAGGACATGTTCTCGATCACGCCCAGAATGGGTATCTCAAGTTTATGCGCGAAATTGAGGCTTTTACGCACATCCAGAACAGATACTGCCTGGGCTGAACTAACCACAATGGCTCCGTCTATCTTTTCGAGGAGCTGGACCACGGAGAGCGGTTCGTCTCCGGTTCCAGGAGGACAATCCACGATCAGATAATCCAGTTCACCCCAGACAGTTTTCTGTATCATATCCGTGAGGACCTTCATCTTCAAAGGCCCCCGCCAAATGAGGGCTGAATCCGCGCTTTCCAGCATATAGGCTATGGAAAGGACGTGGAGGTTGTCATGCAACCTCAGTGGAAGGATCATCTCGTCGTCCGTCGTGGAGACTCTTGCTCCCTCCGTACCCGTCATTTTGGCAATTGACGGACCGTGCAGGTCTGCGTCCAGCAACCCGACTTTCCGGCCCATCATCGCCAGTCCGTAGGCAAGGTTCACGGAGATCGTGGATTTCCCCACCCCGCCTTTTCCGCTGAATACCATGATGCTGTATTTGATCTTGTTGGGATTTACATCCTTTTTTTCTTCAGCCATCAATTTTCCTTGTTCAAATTCTCGATTTGTTCGTTCAGCCATTCGAGCTGTTTTTGCAGCTCTTCCTTTTGAGCTTCCAGGTTTTCGCGGGAATAGGGATACATTTCCCGGGAATCAGCTGGTGCGTCATACGAGGGATAATCCCAACGATAACCGCGTCCATATCCCCGGCCATTTCTGGGGCCGAATCCGCGACCGTAGCCACGGCCAATGCCGCGACCAAAACCGCGTCCATACCCTGCCCTCGCGGGCGAGCCAGACCTTCCGCATGGTCCCATCCCCCAACCGGGGCGACCATCGCCAAAGGGTCCTGTTCCATCATAATTAGGCATTTTTACCTCCTGTCTTTATCTGTCTTTTTTTTGCTTAGCATAGCTTTGATGATATCCAGCAATAACAAGGCACCGTGTTCAACGATCCCGCCGTTATTGGTTCTGTCTGAACCGGATATTACGGTTCTGTTTGTACCGGTTTGCGCGGTACGGTTTTTTCCACAATTTCCCATACCCCTTCCGGGACGTCCGTCACCAGCGGGGCCGGTTCCATCTCTGTTGGGCATTTGATCCTCCCTCACTCAATTGGTTGTTCTTGTAAGCTTCATATGCTTCGCGAACGGTCATGCCACCGGCACCAACAAAGATCTTCAGATCCATTTGTGAGAGGATGGAAGCCGCGTTACCGCCGGGGCCGTTGCCCGTTATCAGCACTTGCGGAGCATGGTCATAAATATGTTGTGCTGTTTTGGGCCCGGCGCCGTGGCCCACATTCATGATGTCCCGGTTGTCCACACTTGTCATTTCATCTTTCTCATCATCATAAAAGAGGAGGAAGTCCGTGCGTCCAAAACGGGGATCTATCTTAGCGTCCCAGTCTTTGCCGGTTGCCGCGAAAGCTATTTTCATTTTAACTCCTTTGTAATTGTATCCCAGATGGAAACAAACCTGGGTTTCCATTTGGGTGTGTCGTATTCCACCAGGCTCTGCCCGAGGGTGATGGCCCGGGAGAAATCTTCGTCATAAGTAATCCCGTCGATAACCGGGATATTGTTATCCGCCAGAAATTCCCTTATTTGTGCGGCTATCTGGGGATTGAGATCTTCCTTGTTGATGATGCATCCAGCCGGGATCTGGAACTGGGATGTAAGCTCCCAGACCCTCTTCAGGTCGCTGATGCCGGATAGGGTCGGCTCTGTCACCAGCAGCACAAAATCAGCTCCGGAAAGGGAGGAGATCACCGGGCAGCCGATACCCGGAGAACCATCCACCAGAATGAAATCCGCATTGGCGCGGGCGGCTTCTTCCTGGGCGTCTTTCTTTACTTTCGCAACAAGTTTGCCGGAGTTATCCGCCCCGATACCCAGCCTGGCGTGCACTAGCCGGCAACCCGCCCTGGTATCGGAAAGATAGCATTGGCCAACTTTCTGCAGGGGCAGGGATATGGCTTGGGACGGGCAGGCAAAATGGCAATAACCGCAACCTTCGCAATCCAGGGCGTTAACCCTGTATGTTCCGTCTGTATGGCTGATCGCGTCGAAGCGGCAAACTTCTTCGCAAATTCCGCAGGAGACGCATTTATCCGGATCGATTACAGCTTTCACTCCGCTGTAAAAATCCTCACTTTTGAGGATATCCGGTTTCAGGATCAGATGAAGATCGGCCGCGTCAACGTCACAATCCACCATCACGAGGTTGGGAACCACAAAAGCCAGGGAGGCTGTCACAGAGGTCTTCCCCGTGCCGCCCTTGCCTGAGATCACGACAATTTCCTTCATCTGTTCCTCCCCAGGGAATCGAGTTTGCCAAGGATGGCATCCAGTTCCCGGCGGAATTCCTCCACCTTGGGATAGATCAGTTCTCCGCGGGAATAGAGCTCAGCCATTTCCCGCTGATTGGGAATTTTCGCCCAGACGGGGATATCTTGCTCCTTGCAGTAGTGAAATACCTCATCGTTTCCGATACCGTAACGGTTTACAACCACAGCCATCGGTTTGCCCAGGTGCCGCATGGTCTCGGCGGCCAGTTCCAGGTCATAGAGACCAAATGGCGTGGGCTCCGTGACGAGGATAATGAAATCCGCGTCCTTGGTGGCAGATATCACCGGACACGCTGTTCCAGGCGGGCAATCCCTGAACTGGTAATCTTTACCCGAACAGTGTTCAGACATATATTCCAGCGTTTTCCCGATCATGGGAGAGGCCATCTCCATGCCAATGTCAAGCTTGCTTTCGATAAAATCCAGCCTGCCGATCCGCTTATGGCGCAGGGTTCCCAAGGGACTCTCCCGCATGGGAAGAGCGTCTGTGGGACACAGCTCGCTGCAGGCATAACAGGAATGGCACAGTTGGGGCATCACCATGATCTCCTTTCCCAGGCGTATAACGGCGTTATATTGGCATACTTCCACACATTTCCCGCAGAGGGTGCAGGCTTCCCGGTTCCATTTGGGAACAGAGCGGAAGATCCGCTGTTCATTTTCCAGTTTGCCATGGATGAAGATGCCGCTGTTTGGTTCTTCGACGTCGAGGTCCGCCAGCGACACTTCCCTGTTCTCCGCCGCCCGCAGTGCAAGGTTGACCGCGAGAGTGGTCTTTCCCGTTCCGCCCTTTCCGCTGGCAATGGCTATCTTCATCAATGGTCGCACCGGTTCGCGCCGGCCTCCAGTTTTCCCTTTTGGTAGAGTTCAACTATTTCTTTCAAGGGCAGATCAGGCGCGCCGACCACCACATTTATCCCCTGGTCACACATCATCTGTTGGGCCCGCCTGCCCATCCCGCCGGCGATCACCACATCACAGCCAAGCTGGTGCAAAAAGGAGGGATGCGAGCCAGGTTCGTGCACGGGCGGATCCACGGTCTCTTCTTTCAGGATCCGGCCTTCTTCGGTGGTGAAGATGGCAAAGGCTTCACAATGCCCGAAATGGGAGCTGTTCCTGCCGCCGGTCAAAGGTATGGCTATTTTCATTTTTTCTCCATTATCTTTCTGAGCACCTTATCTTGTTGATGGCGGCCTCTGCTGCCTTGATCAGGACATATTTGGTCGGAGCAGTCGTCAAAAGGGGATGCGTGCCGATCTGGTAGGAAATGAGTTCATAGGCAGTGACTCCCTTCTGGATGGCCAGGCCGATCACGTTGATGAGTTCCCCGGCGGATTTTCCGCCAAAGACCTCGCCGCCGATTATCATTCCGGTACTTGGTGACACTATCAGGCAGACCCAGAGTTTTGAGGCTCCCGGCAAACTTCCCGGATGTCTGTCCACATCTTCGAATTCACCACATATATAATCAATTCCCGCCGCTTCAGCAGTTTGCTGGATCGCTCCCGCCGAGGCGAAAACTTTGCCGCCGATCTCCGTTGAAAAGACTGAAAGGATACCGGAGAAATTTCGCAGCAATTTGATCTCAAACAGGTTGTAGCCGAGGATACGTGCTTCGGCAGTTGCCGTGGAAGCAAGCATGACGTTATCAACATTGCCGGTGATGAATCCGATCGACTGGGAACAGTCACCCACGGCCGATACATCTTTCACAGGCGTGCGCATGTAATTGTCCGTGACGATGGCCCCATTGCAATTGATCTCCAGGCCTGCTTTTTGGGCCAGTTCCGTGTTGGGGCGGTAGCCGATGGACATTATCACCAGGTCGACCGGCAATTCCTGGCCGTTATCCAGCTTGACCTTGCTCACTTTCCCGTCCTGGCCAAGGATCTCGGTCACTTTTGTCGAGGTGTGGAGTTTTACACCCTGTTCCTGTATGACCGTGTCCGCGAGGGTGGTCAACTTTTCGGAAAATGCGGCGCAGACGCAGTGCCCCATCATTTCCACAAGATAGACGTTCTTGTCTTCGTATTTGGCAAGCTGTTCGGCCACCTCGACTCCGATGAAGCCTGCGCCGACGATGACGATATCCTTGGCGGCATCGGTCTTTCCCTTTAGCGAGTCAATATAACTGTAGGATTTTTTTATGTATTCCACACCTTCGAGGTCATAACCCTTGATGAATTTCGGCACCACGGGCTTGGAACCTGTGGCAAACACCAGTTTGTCATAGCCAAACTCCGCGCCGGATTTGGTGGTGAGCATCTTTTTTTCCAGGTTGACGTCCGTCACCGGATCCACCAGGACCTCTCCCCCCGCTTTGACGAAAGGTTCAGTCCCCATCATGTTCTTATCCGCGCTGCCGAGGTCATGAAAAATGTAAGGAATTCCGCAGGGGACCAGCCCTTTTTCTTCTTCCTTGATCATCAGAAAGGTATTGTCCGGATTCTGTTTGCGTCCGGTCACTCCGGTGATGATGGCCGACGGACCACCGCCAATGATAATAACGTCATAGTGTTTCATAAGTCATCCTCATCTTATTTTTTTGGGTTTTAAATCTTTACAGAACTTACACCGGGATTCCCCCGGTACTTGCATCTCTTCAGGAATCGTTCCTGTTTTCTTCAAATTCCTTGATCCGGGCGTCTATCCACTGGATCTCTTTCAGCAGGGCTTGTTTTCTTTCCTTCAGTTCTTCCAGCGTGTATTCATACATATAGCCTTGGCTGGCGGGATCTTGCGGGGGAATATCTCCCCTTCCCTGTCCCTGGCCAAGACCCTGACCGCGGCCGCGGCCCATACCGCGTCCGGGCCTTCCCGTGCCGCGTGGTCCTGTTCCATCATAATTGGGCATTTTTACCTCCTTGATAGCATATTCTGCATTCTTTGCATTGGTTTTGATAACATTCATCCAGTGAGATGACGTGGGGTGAAAGACATTTCGGGCAATGGAAGATGTATCTTTCGTCGGTCTCGGTGAAGGCCCCGCAATCCTCGCAAAGGTAGACGTGTTTGTTCAGCTTGATATCGCCGCCTTCGATCAGAAGTGTGCTCCCCTCCACAAGCGCGGTGGCGAATTTCACCCTGGCGTTCTCATAGATGCGGGTGAGGGTCGGCCGTGAGACCTGCATCCGGACCGCCGCTTCCTCCTGCGTCAGGTGCAGATAATCCAGTAGGCGGATGGCTTCAAACTCATCCAGGGAAAGGCTCACTTTATCGCGCCTCCCCTCCAGCCTGCCAAAGGGTCTGAACTCCTTCACTGCGGGAGTTCCCTGTACTTGTCTGCGTATGCGGTTTCTACCCATTTCATCCTCTCTATTATGAACATATGTGCAAAATAATCAGCTCCCGAAATCCTGTCAACAGGTTTTTATCCATATTCCCGATCCGGGGGGTTCAATGGC
>CAYRVG010000149.1:0-16230 GCA_964427765.1 uncultured Candidatus Cloacimonadota bacterium | reverse complement strand
TGGCTCGCTCAAAATATAGTGATGTCTGGCTTGGAGAATCAGTCTCACAGAGTTAGATACAAGGCAGTAAAGATTTTAGAAAATACATGTGGATAATATGTGGATAACTTTCAAACTCCCAGCTCGCGGGATCACTTATCCAGATATTCATTTCATTGTTATTAAGTGACTTACACAAGAAAACAACGATATAAAGAGCTTTAAGCGGGCTTTGTGGATAAATTAATTTTTATTAGTAGGATAGATGCTATGGATCAGGATATTTGGCAGAACATTTTGGACAAACTCGAGGACAACATCAATCAACAAAGCTTCAGGACATGGTTTTCGGATACAAGGCTCGTGGACATGATGGATGATTCCCTCTTTATCCGGGTCCCCACGCAATTTGCCGCCAACTATCTCAACCAGAATTACACGGAAACCCTGGGTGAGATATCCTATGCCCTCTACAAGCAGCATTATAGAGTGAAATTCATCTCTCCGCCGCACTTTGTGAACAATGGCAAGAAAGAGCCTTCGGAATACTCCGGCAACCGGGTGATGGTGAATAAGAGGATGAACGAGCGTTTCAGTTTTGAGCAATTCGTTGTCGGGCGCAACAATAATTTTGCCTATTCCGCCGCCAAGGCTGTGGCCGAGGCTCCCGGCTACACCTACAACCCGCTTTTCATCTACGGCGAAAGTGGGATGGGCAAGACACATTTGATGCAGGCTGTGGGAAATTTCGTGGCCAGGGAGGGGCGTAATTGCTCCATTTACTACACCACGAGCGAGGATTTCACCAACGAGATGATCGAATCCATCCGCGGCAACAAGATGCCGGATTTCCGCGCCAAATACCGCAAGGTGGATCTGCTGCTGGTTGACGATGTGCATTTTTTATCCCGCAAGGAGGGAACCCAGGAGGAATTCTTCCACACCTTCAACGCCCTTTTTGACACCAGAAAACAGATCGTGCTGACCTCAGACCGTCCGCCCAAGGACATCCCGGACCTCGAAAAAAGGCTGGTCACGCGCTTTGAGAGCGGTTTGCTCTGTGACCTGAAAAGCCCTGATTTCGAGACCCGGGTGGCCATCCTGCGCAAGAAGGCGGAACCCGAGAACATCGAACTCAGCGACGAGGTCTTCTCCTTCATTGCGGAATCCATCTCCACAAGCGTCCGCGCGCTCGAGGGTTCATTGATACGCATCCTGGCGTATGCTTCCTACAATAAGCTCAATCCGGCAGATCTGGACAAGAATGCCGTCCAAAACATCCTCAGCGATATGATCTCCGAATCCCGCAAGGAAATATCCCTGGACAGCATTACCCAGCAGGTGTGCCTTTCCTATGGCATCACCATACCGCAGATCGTGGATAAAACCCGCAAACAGCACATCTCCTTTCCCCGCCAGGTGGCAATGTATCTGGCCAATCTCCTCATCCCACAACTCTCTTTGAAGGAGATCGCCGTCTTTTTCAAGCGTAAGGACCACACCACCGTTCTGCACGCCAAAAAGATGATTGAAAACCAGTTCCGGGAGGATCTGACCTTTCGATCCCACATCGAACAACTTATCAAAAACATCAAGGCCTGAAGCAATAATTGTCTTCATTGCAAGGCTTTGTTTTTGCATCGTTTGTATCTTCACACGAAATATCAAGGGAATGATCCATTGTTGTACGTTTTCCAGACTAAAAACTCATTACGCAAAACAATGACATTGCCAAACCGATCCACTTTATCCACCAGTGTGGATGAAAATATGTGGATAAGTGTGGATAATCCGCTTTTAAAATTTCCTTTTTCCTCTGCTGTGGAGAACTGATACAATGCATGCGAACCTATACACATCTTATACACATTTATTTTGCATGGCTTGTGCCTTGATAATCAGTTCCTTAAAAAAAAGGTTGACCGGAAATCCACTTATTTACAATGCCTACTACTACGACTTATTTAGATAACTTAAAATAAAAGGTATATTGTTTATGGTATCATTTAGAAAGCCCGGGCTGTTCCTGATGCTGCTAATAATAACAGCCACAACGCTGATTGTGACTGGATGCATATCCAGGGATAACCCCACTGGCAACAACTGGTCGGACATCCATCCCCTGACCTTTACAGACGGCGATTGTTTCTATGCCGGTTACAGCTTTCCCGGCAGGGATTCAGTATCAGGAGGCGAATCCAGGCTTCTGAGCGGAAATTACGAAGGCGGCGAAGCGGTCGCTTTCATGAGGTTCACCGGAATGCCGAGGGAAGGGTATTTTGAGATCCCGTCCGGTTATCAGGATTCCACCTATCTGGAGCTGACATTGGTCAAACGTTCACCTTTGGAGCGCAACCCGGTCGATCTTCTGGTTTACAAACTGGACCAGAGTTGGGCCGCGGACAGTACGGACATGATCAGCGACGCCAATCTGACCCAGATAACGTTCGAGGCTTTCAGTGTGCCGGATTCGGTTTCCAGCGATGGGACGGTGGTCCAGCTGCCTCTGCCCATGGAAGAGATCGAGAACTGGTATTCAGATTCGGATACCCTGGGTTTGAGCCTGGCTGTGAAAACGGGCATGGATTCCTATGTGGAGATTCTGGCCGCGGAAACAGGACGCGGGCCGAAAATCTTCTTCAAATACCGCAATGTGGATGACCTACCGGATGATGAGGACAGTGTATATGATCAACGTTCAACCCGTGACAGCTACAGGGTCGTGGCGGGCCAGGCCCCGCTGCAGGAAAACATTTGGGAAATAGCCAATATCAGCCCTTCGAGGCTATACATGAATTTTCTTGTGGATTATACAAAGTTCACGGATATGGAGGGAACCGCACTGGATTCAATTTCCTTAAAACAAGCCACGGTCAACCACGCGGAGCTCATATTTTTCATAAAGGAAAATCCCTATTACACAGGCACCAGCCAATACAGCCTACGTGGGGACAGGGTCAGGGACAGCGTTTCCGTGGCCACTCCAGTGGAGATATCCGATGCTGAGGTTGCCTCTGGTTTGATATCGCAAGCTTTGGTGCAGGGCGACAGTTTGGTTGTGAATATCACACCCATCATTCAGGCCTACAGTTCCGGGGACAGCGAGAATTGGGGCGTGGTGATCCGTTCCATGCAGGAAATGCTGAATTTTGGAAGACTGGAATTGTGGCATTTCACGGATGCACCCGAGGATAAAAAACCCAAATTGCGCGTAACCTACACCCCTCCCTTCTTTTGATCCATGCAAAGATTGATACCCATCATCCTGTCAGCGCTGATCTTCAGCTGCTCCAGCCAAAAAGAACAACAGCAAGAACTAACACCTCTGGCCGAGGTCAACGGTGAAATCCTTTACCTCGAAAATTTTCTATCCACATTTAGTGAAGAGCAGTGGAACGATCTGGATCAGGAGCAGAAAAAGCAGGAGATCGAGGATTGGGCGAATATGACCCTCCTTGCCCAGGAGGCCGAGGCGCAGGATCTGGATGAGGAAAAAGCGGTGCGGCAGCGCATGGATTACGCCCGGAAAAAAGTGCTGGCAAACGCCTTGATCGCCAGACACCTGGCCAATATTGACATCAGCGAGGAAGATATGTTCAATTATTACCGCATCCACCGCAACAACTTCCAGAGCAAGCTGATGGAATATGATGTGCAACGCATACTTTGTGAGGACGAGCCCACGGCAAAGATCCTGTTGAAAAGGTTACAAGAGGATTATGAATTTAACGCCGCGGTGCGTGAGCATTCCCTGGAGTATCCTGGCCAAAACCTGGGCAGAATGGGATTTGTGGCTCCAGCAGGCGAAGATTCGATATTCTGGAGCGCCGCGCGCGGGCTCAAGGAAAACGAACCAGGGATCGCCCAGATAGATGGCAATACCTATATCCTGCGCCATACCGGACAGCGTGAAGGAATGCAGGACGCCAATTTCGCCGAATATAAAAACGAGATCAGGGAGATCATGCTCCGGGAAAAACAAAGGCAGGCCTACAAAGACTTGGTGCGTGAACTGAAAATGCGCACAGAGAACATCTACTATTATTAAATGGCCTGATAAACACAAAAGCAAAATTGAGGAACAAAATGAAAAGAATCAGATTAGTGTTGTTGCTGGGACTTATGTTAGTGTCCCTTGCGGCACAGGAAGAATTGGTCGATGCCGTTATAGCCAAGGTGGGTCCGGAAGTCATCCTGGTAAGCGAAGTTCAGGAACAAATGCGCCAGATGGAAAGTTCCGGGATACCACAGGAAAATATAACTTTCGACGCTGTTTTACAGCAGATGATCGAGCAGAAGGTGATCTACCAGAAAGCCCAGGAATTGGAGATCAAGGTCGATGAGAACAAGATCACCCAGTTCGCCGAAAACTATCTTCAGCAGGTGAAATCCAAATATCCCTCGGAAGAGGCCTTTGCCGCGGATCTGGCCAAAGAAAACCTCACGGAAAATGAGCTTCTGGTTTTTTACAAGGATATGTTGAGGGAAAATGCCATGACCGAGCAACTGGTGGAAAAATACGTAAGTTCCCAAGTCAGTATTTCAGATGAGGAGATGCGCGATTTTTATGAAGCCACCAAGGATACTTTGGCAATAAAACCCGTGACCTGGGAGATCGGAATGATCATGCGCGATATCAAGCCGGGCAAAGCCGCAGAGGAAGCCAAGCTTGAAGAAATTAGGGATATTCAGGATCAACTGAACCAGGGCGCGGATTTTGCCGAACTGGCCTCCCAATACAGCGACTGCCCCAGCAGTGAAAGGGGTGGGGACATGGGCTTCTTCAGCCGGGGAATGATGGTCAAACCATTTGAGGATGCGGCTTTTGAACTCAGTGTCGGAGAAGTATCGGATATAGTGCGCACAGATTTTGGCTACCACCTGATCAAGGTGGAGGAAAAAAACAGTGACGATGAGATCAGGGCGCGGCACATACTCAAGATCCTAAATCCAACGGAGGCGGATTCCCTTGCCTCGATGCAGACCATGGAAAATGTCCGCTCGATGTATGAAAGCGGGAAAAAAACATTCAAAGAGCTGGCCAAAGAGTATTCCATAGATCCCGAGGTTGAAACCAACGAGGGCATTATCGGCGAGATGGCTGCCTCGGAATTTCCCGATCTTTTTGCCCCGCATATCCAGGCATTGCAGGTTGGGGAGATGACTTCCGTGCTGGAAAACGAGGGAATCTTCTATTTATTTGCAAAACTTGATGAGTTGCCGCCACGTATATTCACCTACGACGAAGTGGAGGAAAATCTCAGAAATTTCCTCACCCGCCAGAAAGAGATGGAAGCCTATGAAGCATGGGTCCAGGAACTGAAAGAAGAAACCTATGTGGAAATAATGGATTGATGTCCCGCCAACGCCTGAACATCGATACTTTTTTGGCCTCTGTCCTGGGGCTGGGATTCATACCCCTGGCCCCGGGAACGTTCGGCACAGTTTTTGCCGCGGCGATCTATATATTACTGCCTGGATCAATATTGACAGGTTCAGGTTGGTTTTATTACGCAGCGGGGCTTATATTATTAACAGGAGTGTCCGTCTTCCTGAGTTCCAAGGCGGAAGCCAAACTCGGGCACGACGCCCCGCAGATAGTTATCGACGAGGTTTGCGGATATTTTCTGGCAGTGCTGCTTTTGCCCAGGACACTGATGATAGCGATCTATGCTTTTATCCTGTTCAGAGCTTTCGATATTGCCAAACCTTATCCGGTGAATGTTTTACAAAAACTGCCCAAAGGTTGGGGAGTCGTAGCGGATGACCTGATGGCAGGCCTTTACGCCAATATTATACTGCAAATAATGCTAAGAATAGTGCCAACGTTCTTTGGCCAATAGGAGAAAAAATGATATACACTTTACTTATGGCCCAACAGCCTTCCAGTGGTACCAGTTCAAGCGGTAGCGGATTGATGACATTTTTGCCGATCATCATAATGTTCGCCCTGCTCTATTTCCTGATGATAATGCCACAGCAGAAAAAACAAAAAGAGCTTCAAAAAATGCTGGAAAGCCTCCAGGTGAACGACAAGGTCATCACCACCTCCGGCATCTACGGACGCATCGTCTCGTTCAAACCGGACAAGAACACGATCATACTTGAGATTGACGAGACAAACAATGTCCGCATCGAGATCCAGAGAGGAGCAGTTGCCAGCCTGATAAGTCCTTCGGCAAACATCCAGACCTGATGCAAAGAGAAGCCAGACTTTTACCCGTGAGAATTTACGGCGACCAGATCCTGCGCCGTAAAGCGGATGAGGTTACCCGGATAGACGAAGCTCTGCTGGAGTATATCAACAACCTCACACACACGATGTACGTGCGCGACGGGGTGGGATTGGCTTCACCGCAGGTGGGGGTCAGCCAAAGGATATTTGTGGTCGATCCTTATTGGAGCAGGGAGGGAAGGTCCAAGGAACCGATCGTGATGATCAACCCTGTGATCGAAGCCCGCAGTGGGGAAACTGAAATGGAGGAAGGATGCATAAGTATCCCAGGTATTTATGCCTACGTTACACGCCCTTCCGATATCAGGGTTTCCTACACAAACCTCAAGGGAGAACGCCAGACAGTCGAATTTTCAGGTTATCCGGCGGTTGTGATCCAGCACGAATATGACCATTTGGATGGAGTTCTCTTCATCGATCGCCTTGGCACCATCGCCCGGCTGAAACAGAAATTCAAGCTGAAAGAGCTCGCCAAAACAACTGTCAATGACGAGAATATCCGCACCGAACTTTGATCGGAGCAAGCAAACCACATGAGATCGATCTTTGTAGGCAGTTCGGAATTCGGGATCCCGGCCTTGAAGCTGCTTCTGGAAGCAGATCCACCTCTTCTGGTTGTCACCCAGCCGGACAAGCCCGCGGGACGCCGCCTTAAACAGAAACCCTGCCCCCTGGCGGAATACGCTGCCAGCCAGGACCTGGAGGTTTTCAAACCCCAGAACATCAATTCCGGGGAAAGCCTGTCCAGGATCGGCAAATTGGCACCGGAAGTGATCATAACTGCTTCCTACGGGGGAATGCTCCGCCGGAAACTGAGGCAAACAGCAATATATGAGGCTATTAACCTCCATCCCTCATTGCTTCCCCTGTACAGGGGGCCAACCCCGATCCAGAGCAGCCTGCTCAACGGAGATCACCTCACCGGGGTGACCATCTTCCGGCTTACGGGACGTATGGATGCCGGCCCCATCCTTGCCCAGGAGGAACTTCCCATTGAAGATGAAGACAACTACAGCGTACTGCACGACAAACTTGCCATTCTGGCGGCAGAAATGCTGGCTGGATCGCTGCCCCGGCTGGAACAAGGGGAAATAAGTGCACGGGAGCAAAATGAAAGCCTGGCCACGCGGACTGAAAAGATCAAGAGCAGGGATTTGATATTGGATTGGGAACTGCCGGCCGAGCAGGTCCACAACCATATCAGAGCTTATTCTTTTGAACCCGGGGCTTATTCACATCTACGCGGCAAGAATCTCAAAATCCTATCTGCCGTTTTAACCAGCCAGGCTGCGAACGGTGAGCCCGGAAGCATCGGTAAAATTATCAAGAATCAGGGTTTCACGGTCAACTGCCAGGACCTTCAGCTTCTGCTTCGGCAGGTCAAACCAGCCGGAAAGAAAGCCATGGACGCCTGGGCTTTCCAGTTGGGAGCACGCCTTTCGACCAAGGATAGTTTTTCCTCTGCCCATAATATAATTTTTGAAGACAAGTCACTGGAGGAATCATGAACGACCGGGAACATTATTTTTCGTTGATTAAATTTCCCGCTTTTGTCAGCATCAGCCTGATCATACTCAGCGCGATCTATCTTATCTTCCTCTATTTTGGCATGCAAAGACCGGGATTCACCATCGCGGAAACGATAATCTTTACGCTGCTTATCTTGATTTTGCTCTTTCTCGTGGGCACCTGGGTGGTCACACTGATGTCCACGCACCTGAAGATCAGGCCGCGCTGGTTGCAGCGTTTGAGCAAGTGGATGCTGACCCATTGTTTTTATGGCATCGCCCGCGCCCTTGGCCTGGTAACTTTGTCCCATAAGAACGCGATCATAGAATCCTTCCTCAATTTCAACAACGAGACCGTGCTCACAGACCGGAATGATGTTCCGAACGTATCCATACTGGTCTTGTTGCCACATTGCCTGCAAAAGGACGATTGCAGGGTTCGCATCACCGCTGATATCATAAGCTGCGAGGAATGCGGAGGCTGCGACATTGCCAGGATAAAACAGATCGTCACCGGATATGAGGTTGACGCGGCAGTGGCGACAGGCGGCTCCCTCGCCCGCAAGATCATCGCGGAAAAAAAGCCGGATGTGATAGTCGCGGTCGCCTGCCACAGGGATCTGGTGGAGGGGGTTCGCGATGCCTGGGCTTTCCCGGTGTATGCCCTGCTCAATGAAAGACCCAATGGACCCTGCCATGAAACAACGGTCAATGTGGCAAACATAGAATTTGCCATCAAACACTTCAAACAAGGAAAAAAATGAAAACCTCAACTGCCGTGATACTGGCCATTGTCGTGCTGATTCTCAACATCGGCATAACCATGATGCTTATCAACCAATATAACTCCAGACAGAATTTATCGCAAAACCAGCCCCTGATCGAAGCTTCCTCCAGCCGGCGCCATAATGATGTCACTGCCGCAGTCAAGGCGGTGGAACCTGCCGTGGTGAGCGTCAACGTAACCAAAACGCAGATCTTGCGGAGAGGCTACAGCGGTTTTGGTTTTTTCGATTTCTTCGGCAACATTCCCATGCAAAGGCAGGTTGTTAGCATCGGGAGCGGTGTTATTTATGATCCCAGCGGATTGATCGTCACCAATGCCCATGTCGTCACCGGGGCAACCGAGATAACCATCGTTCTCCCCGATAAACGCGAATTTGACGCCGACCTGGTGGGCATTGACGAAACCCACGACATTGCCAAACTCAAGATCAGGGGGACGAACCTTCCCTACGCCAAACTTGGGAATGACAAGGAACTGCTGATCGGCGAATGGGCGATAGCCTTGGGAAATCCGTATGGATTTATGATGAGTGATCCCAAACCCACAGTTTCCCTTGGCGTTATATCTGCCGTGAACAGGAGTTTCGCGCCCCAGGACGGGCACAGCTACCGTGGCATGATCCAGACAGACGCCGCCGTCAATCCGGGAAACAGCGGAGGCCCTTTGGTCGATATCAAGGGTGAGGTGATCGGCATAAACACCTTTATCTTTTCCGAAACAGGCGGCAATATCGGCATCGGGTTTGCCATTCCGACTGGACAGGTGAGAGCAGTACTAAACACAATATAGCTGTCGCGAAGGCCAACCAGGCGTTCACAATAACGCGCGGGAAAAATGCTCTCTTTCATCTTGATGGCATACCTGCGGCTGTAATCCCAGGTGTTCGCGCCTGGATTTGATCCGTCCGCCACGCACCCACCACCGCCTGAGTTCCCGCTGGTTCAGCGTTTACTGAGCGCGTGGTCAGGCAGTGATGAGGCGGTCAGGGATAAGGGCGGTTTGGGGTTTTTATATCCACGTAAAGTGAGCCCCAAAACATTGGCGCATTCATAAATAACTGCCGGAATATCCTTCCCCCGTATACCAGGCCAGAAATTTATCTGGTCTAACCGGCGTTTTTGATTATCCTATAATTTAGTCACGGGAAAATTAGATGTCCGCTGTCCACAAGGGCAGAGGAAAGTCCGGACACCACAGGGCGGGATACTTCCTAACGGGAAGCTGCAGCAATGCAGAGCCAGCTCCACAGAAACAAACCGCCAGGCGTGCTCCTTTTTGGTTGTAGTTGAGAGACCACAGCTTTTTTGATCGCCAGGCAAGGGTGAAATGGTGGTGTAAGAGACCACCGGAAGCTTTGGTGACAGAGCTTGCCGGGAAAGCCTTATCCGGTGCAATGCCAAATAGGGAAGCCAGGAAGCGCTGCCCGCGCGGTTACGGCTTCCGGGTAGGCAGCTTGAATCCGTCTGTGAGGACGGATCCAGAGGAATGGACATCAGCCAGGGCGCAAGCCCGGCCACAGAACCCGGCTTATTATTTTCCCGTGGCTTTTTTCATCGGCTGGATAACAAAATCCTTGACAATTCCTTGGCTTGAGAAGTAAATGATAAAACTCAATATTGATATAGTTAAAGGGAAAGGATCGTTTTGATATGTGGATAATAAAAACCGTTCACGTTGTTTGGCACGCCCTGCTACTGGCCATGTTTTTCAGCCGGACCTTCATCATCAGGTTGTTTGCCAGAAATCCCATCAAACGCCGTATTTTGGAGATAAAAAACACAACCAATACCGCGAAGCAATTCCTGCGCGCCTTTCACCTCAAGATCCACGTGAAAAATCCCGAACGTTTGAAGGAATTGAGGCAGAAAAGCCTGCTCGTGGTGGGAAACCATTCCTCATTTCTGGATATATTTGCCCTCGGGGCGCAGGAAAACTACGTGTTCATAACTTCCACGGATATGTCCGAGACCCCTGTTTTGGGCAAGGTTGTGCGCGCCGGTGGCTCACTGTTCACGAACCGCAAGAAAAAAACTACCCTGCACCAGGAGATAAAACGCTTTGCGGAAACGATCCGCTCCGGCTTCAAGGTTGTCCTCTTTCCAGAACAATCGGGGACCGATGGCTCAAATGTCAGGGAATTCCGTAAATCCCTCTTCCAGGTTGCGGTGGATGCCTGCTGCACCGTCCTGCCAGTCTGTATCCGTTATTTGCGCCTGGACGGCAAACCACTCAACGAAACAAACCGTTCCACCGTCTGCTGGTACAAGGGCATCAACCTCCTCAAACATTATTGGGACCTTCTGGCACGGCGTATTGAAGCCGAACTATGTATCCTGGAACCGGTCGAATTTGATCCCGGACGCAACCGCGGCGAACTTTCCGATCTCGTGTTTGAAAGGCTTAGCGAAGCTTTCCAGAGTTATGACACACAACCAATATAATCACAAGTTGAACAAGGAGTTATGATGTCCAGAAATAAAGAACGCCTCCAATTCGGCAGAATGAACCTGATCATCCTGATACTTGCCGCAGTTTTGCTGATATTGGGATATATAATTATGTCCTTCAACGAGATAGCCATTTCACCTTTGATCTTGGTCGCGGTTTACGTCGTGCTGGTCCCGTTGGCCTTGCTGTATAAAAGCAAACCCAAGGAATAGCCTTGCCGCTGCTCACGGAGGAGACCGCCGCCAAACTCAGGCGGTTCCAGATCCAGGCCAAAAGTATTGTCGAGGGCTTCCTGGTCGGTCTGCATAAATCACCATACCACGGTTTCAGCGTCGAATTTTCGGACCACCGCGAATACAATACCGGCGATCCGATCAAGAACATAGATTGGAAAATCGTTGCCAAAACGGAGCGCTACTACGTGAAGCGGTTTGAGGAGGAGACGAACCTGCGTTGCTATATCCTGCTGGATCACAGCGCTTCGATGTTCTATGGTTCCGGGGAAAACACCAAGATGGATTATGCCTGCCGGCTCGCGGCCGCGCTTTCCTGGTTGATGGTCGGCCAGAAAGACGCCGTCGGGCTGGTTACCTTCAACGACCGGATAACCAACATGCTGCCTCCCAAGGCCTACAGGAGTTATCTGGCCCAGGTCTTCAGAGTGCTGGCGGAACTCGAGCCCCGGGATTCCACGCAACTGCTGGAAAACCTGCACAAGGCGGCCGAATCGATCCGCAAACGCAGCCTGATCATCCTCATCTCCGATCTGCTGGATGAACCGCAAAAGATCATCGAGGGTCTCAAGCATTTCCGCTCCCGGCATCACGAGGTCCTTGTCTTCCATATAACCGACCTGCAGGAGGAAAATTTCCGCTTCAAGCACGAGACCGAGTTCATGGACAGCGAGACCGGGGAAAAGGTCATCGTCAACCCCTGGCAGATCCGCAGGGAATACCTGGACAGTTATGGTGGCCACGTCAACCGCCTGAAAGAGGAATGTTACCAGTACCAGATCGAATACAATCCCGTCAGCACCGCGACACCCATCGACGACCTGCTCCTAAAATACCTTTTAAAGCGCAAAAAAGGATGAGGTCAATATCCAATGTTCCGGAACCCCGGAAAACCTCAAAAAAGCACTGATTTGGCGGATTAACGGCAATGGAAACAAGACATATCCCCGCCAGGTTGATCAGGGAAGCCGTGATCGATGCCATTGGTGAGATCTATTGCCGGCCTCAGGCAGATACGGTTGAATTCATCCAAAAAGCCCTGCAGCGGGAAACTGATGAAATAGCCCGGGATATGCTCACGACCATCCTGGACAATGCCAGAATCGGCGCCCAAAGAGGTGTGCCTGTATGCCAGGACACCGGCCTGGTTGTGGTATTTGCCCAAATTGGTTGTTCCATCCAGCTCGATGGCGGCACCTTGCGGGAAATAATAGAAAGCGCTGCCGCCCACGCCTGGGAAAAGTATTACCTGCGTGATTCCATTGCTATGGATCCCCTGCGCGGACAAAACGATCCCCGGCAAAAGTATTCCGGAAAGCCCTCACCAAAATCATCTTTACCTGTGATACTTCATATCGAGCAGGACAAGAGCGATAAATTACATCTGCATATCTGCCTCAAGGGAGGCGGAGCGGAAAACTGCAGCGCCCTGAAAATGTTCAATCCCACTGCCACCCTGGATGAGGTTGAGGATTTCGTAGTCGACACGGTCGTTAAGGCGGGAGGCAAACCCTGTCCGCCTGTAATAGTTGGCGTTGGTATCGGAGGTGATTTTGAGCTCTGCGCCCTCCTGGCCAAGAAAGCCCTGGTTGTCAACCAGTCCGGGAAAGAAAAAGGGGAGCGTGGCAAACAGATGGAACAACGCATCTTGGAAAAGATCAACCAGAGGGGAAAAGGTGTGCAGGGATTTGCCGGATCCACGACCGCTCTGGAGGTCCGGATACTCAAAGCGCCCTGCCATATCGCCTCCCTGCCTGTGGCGGTGAATGTTGAGTGCCATTCCCACCGCTGTACATCAAGGGTTTTGTGATGTTTCACGTGAAACATAGAACTGGTTTCTTATTATGTGCCATCCCCGATCATCCATACATTCAAGGTTGATCATGAAAACACATAAGTTGGAACTACCCCTGGACAGCAAAACGATCAAGTCCCTTGAACGGGGTGATAAGATACTGCTTAGCGGAACTATATATACCGCCAGGGATCTGGCGCATACCCGGCTTATCGAAATGATGCGAAGTAATGAGGAGATACCCATTCCCTGGTCTGAAACCGCCCTCTTCTATTGCGGACCTTCGCCCACACCGCCGGGCCGGGTTAGCGGCGTCATTGGTCCCACAACCTCAGCGCGGATGGATGCATTTACACCTTTGCTGCTTGAGCAGGGACTAAAGGTAATGATAGGCAAGGGCGAACGATCACCGGAAACCGAAGCGGCGATCCTGAAACACCAGGCTCTTTATCTGATCTGTGTTGGAGGAGCTTCAGCCCTGCTCACTCAGTGCGTTGTTTCACGTGAAACATTTCTCTGGCCCTCTCTGGGCGCTGAAGCAGTATATCGTTTTGTGGTTCAAGATCTTCCGTGTTATGTGGCCGTGGTCTGAACTGGACCATAAGCAACCAAACAGCCTCAAATGGGTGAAGCATCCCGGATGGTGTTCATGAGATCCCCCAATTCCAGAAAGAAATCAAAATGAAAGCTTGCCTCCAAACCTGACAAGCTTATTATATTAAGAAACATCTTTTTCGCATAAAAAAGGTTGACGTTCCTCTCGGAGACAAAAATCTTGCAATTAAGGTTGACGTACTCTTATCCTCAACCTTGCTCAAAAAGCTTTTGCAAAGAGCATGTTGGAGTCAGTTTGTTTTTCGTATTTTCCACCCAACCAGGAATGAATGCCAGTTATGTCAAACCAGAACTAATAGGGTGGCAAGCATTTGGAAACATATATCTTGAGTTAAAAAACAAGGAAATTAAAATGAGCAAGAAAGGCCGCAATACAGTAAATACATTCAGTGAGATGAAAGCCAGCGGGACCAGGATCACCATGGTCACGGCCTATGATTATTCCATGGCCCGTTGCGTGGCCGCCAGCGAGATAGATCTCATCCTGGTCGGTGACAGCCTGGGCATGGTTATCTTGGGGTATGATAACACCCTGCAGGTTGACATGGAGGACATGATCCGCCACACCGCGGCAGTACGCCGGGGAGCACCGGATTCTTTTGTGATCGCGGACCTGCCCTATATGAGTTACCATCTGGATCTCGCTGAAACAAAGGCAAATGCCGCCGCGCTGGTCATTGAGGGCGGCGCAGATGCCGTGAAGCTGGAAGGCGGTTCCGAATCACGCCTGGAAGGCATAAAGGGCATTCTGGATTGCGAGATCCCCGTTTGCGCGCATATCGGCCTCACTCCGCAAAGCGTGCGCCGTTTTGGAGGTTTCCGGGTGCAGGGGAAGACCCCGGATGACCATGAAAAACTTGTGAATCAAGCTCTGGAACTGGAAAAGGCTGGCGTTTTCATGCTTGTTCTGGAGGGGATCCCGGAAAGCCTGGGGAAACAGATCACCGAAGCGGTGAAAATACCCACGATCGGCATCGGCGCCGGCAGGTTCACCGATGGGCAGGTCCTTGTTTATCATGACCTTCTCGGCCATTCGGATATGGTGCCCAAGTTCGTAAGATCCTATGCCACACTGGACAAGGAGATCACAAAAGCCCTGAATGAGTATTGCACTGAGGTGCGCAGCGGCACATTTCCCGCTCCCGGAAACGTTTATTACCCCATCAATGAATAAAGGAAACTTTTAATGAATGACAAGTATGAACATACAGAAAGCATGACCCCGCAGGAAAAATTCACCGCCGTGGCCAATCTCAAGGAAAAGCTGGAGGAGGATTTCATCACCCTCGGCCAGCTGCTCTCCGAGATCAAGCGCAGCAAGATATTCCGCATGAAGGGCTACGAAAAATTCAAGGATTTCGTGGAATCCGAGTATAGCCTGAGCAGTTCCCTGGCCGGCAAACTTGTGCAGGTCTTTGACGTCTTCATCGAAGAGATGGATATCGATGAGGCCACCGTAAAGGACATTGGTTTCGACAGATTGCAGATGATCCGTCCCCTGGTGCAGAAATCGGATTGGGGTGAACGCGACGCCTGGGTGGAAAAGGCAGCCGAAATGCCCACCAATGACCTGCGGGAACACATAAAGGAGATTAAGAAGCAGGAAAAGGAAGAAAATCCGGACCCCAAAAAAGTCTTTATCGATCAATACCTGGAAAGGATGACATCTGTATTAAACTGTTCAAGAAACGAACTGGATTTCAAACTGGCGCTGTATTTTCAGGACAGGGACGTTGACGCCCTGAAAAATACCGTCCGCGAACGCCAGCGCAGTTTTGAAAACGAACTCAGCAAGGAGGAACCATCTTGAAACGTGCCAAACAAATGAAAATACTCTGGGTGGATGACGAGATAGAACTTCTCAAGTCGTTCATCCTTTTCCTCGAGGAACGCAATTACCGCGTGGACACCTGCAACAACGGCAACGACGCCATTGAGAAGGTGCTTGAGAATAAATACGACTTGGTTATCCTGGATGAGATGATGCCCGGACTGGACGGGCTCGCCACTCTTATGGAGATCAAAAGGATCAATTCCGCCCTGCCCATAGTGATGGTCACCAAGAACGAGGAGGAGGGCCTTATGGACAAGGCGATCGCCTCCCAGATCTCGGATTACCTGATCAAACCCATCAATCCGAACCAGATCATCATGGCCATAAAGAAGATCTTCCAGGCCGATGAGATCCGCTCTAACCAGATCGGCGAGCAATACACCCGCTACATCAGCCAGCTCAACCAGCGCCTGTTCGACAACCCAAGTTGGAAGGAATGGGCAGACATCTATCGTGAGATGGCCTACTGGGATATCCAGATCGATGAGGTGAACGACGACGGGCTCAGGCAGACCCATTTCCTGGAAAAGCGCAATTGCAACACGGAATTCACGAACTATGTGGAAAGCAATTACCACGAATGGCTGCAGACGGATGACCGCCCCAACCTCTCATTTGACCTTGTCTCGCAATACGTTGCGCCCCATTTTGAGGAGCGTGTGCCCATCTATTTCATCATCATCGATTGCATGCGGCTGGACCAGTATCTGGCCATCCAGCCCTACATCAAGGAACTCTTTGACGAAGAGCTGGACCTGTATTATTCCATCCTGCCAACCGCCACGCCCTACAGCCG
>CAYRVG010000148.1:0-4115 GCA_964427765.1 uncultured Candidatus Cloacimonadota bacterium | reverse complement strand
TTCTCTCCTGGGATCCCGCGCAAGATGCCGAAACCCCTGCGGCTGGGCTTACCTACAATGTCCGGGTGGGGACAATTTTCGGAGGATGTGATATTATTGCCCCGATGGCAGATCCTGCCACAGGTTGGCGCAAGATAGCGGCTCAGGGAAACGCCGGACAAAGACTGATCTACGGGATATCCGGCCTTGCGGACGGAAACTACCACTGGAGCGTGCAAGCCATAGACAACTCCTACGCTGGTTCGGCCTTTCCAGACGAACAGATTTTCACCATTGGCGGGGTTCATGAACAGGACAACGTGCAGCCGGTTATCAGCAGGATTACCAACCACCCGAATCCCTTCATGCCGGAAACCCTCATCACGTTCGAGCTTAAGACGCCCGGCAAGACATCCATCAGCATATACAACGTCCGGGGACAGCTGGTTTCCACTCTTTGTGACGCGGAATTGAAAGCCGGCAGGCATGAGCTTTCCTGGAATGGCAGGAGCATGGATGGCAAAGCGCTGCCTTCAGGCATATACACTTTACTGCTAAAAAACGGTTTGTTGGCTCAAAGCCACAAAATGATCCTGCTCAATTGAGCCAGCATCATTGACCGGCTCCCCTGAGCTGGCTGAGGCAGAAAAGAGTGAATGTGTTGATCATTTGACGCCTGAAAGCAACAATGCAATGGATTTGCTGGGATAATCCTGATGCTCAGAAATAAAAGGCGCGGAATTTCTTCCGCACCTTTTCGACTATTAATACTCCAACAGGTCAGCTATTCGTGTTTGTGGGTTACTTGTTCCAGGACCTGGCCGTCGTTGACGGAGCGTTTGAAGTAATATGTATGGAGCAGCTTGAGGGCCAGTTTGGAATTGGGCTCGCCCAGGAAGCGCTCATAGATCTTTTGAACTTCAGGGTTGTGGTGGGACTGGCGCACCGGCAGGTTGCTGTCCTCTTCATAGAGGGCAAGTCCGCGACGGGCGCGGGATGCGATATCGTTGCCGTAAGGCTGTCCACCGCCACCGACGCAGCCGCCGGGGCAGGCCATGATCTCGATGAAATGCCAGGGGGATTCACCCTTGGTCATCAGGCCCTCGCGCACGCGGTCCATGACCTTGCGCGCGTTGCCAAGCCCGTGGGCGACAGCCACGCGGACTTCCCCGAATCCGGGGACGTCAACCGCGGCTTCCTTGACGCCTTCCAGGCCGCGCACTCCTTCGATCTCCACTTTTTCCAGGTCCTTGCCGGTCACAAGAAAATATGCCGAACGGATCGCGGCTTCCATGACTCCGCCTGTGGCGCCGAAGATGGTGCCGGCACCGGAATAGAAGCTCATTCCCTCATCCGGTTCCTCTTCGGGGATATTGGCGAAATCGATGCCAGCTTCGTGGATCATGCGGATGAGTTCACGCGTGGTGAGGACGTAATCCGTGTCCTGATAGCCAGAGTCGTGCAGTTCAGGGCGCCTGGCCTCGAATTTCTTCGCGGTGCAGGGCATCACGGCAACTGATACTATCTTGGCGGGGTCAATGTCGTGTTCCTGAGCGTAATACGTTTTGGAGAGCACGCCGAACATGCTCATGGGGGATTTTGCCGTGGAAACGCAATCCGCGAGGTCGGGATAGTATGTTTCCATGAATTTGATCCAGCCCGGGGAGCAGGACGTGATGAGGGGGCGTTTTTCCCCGGCCTTGAGCTTGGTCACGCATTCGGTGCCTTCCTCAAGGATCGTGAGATCGGCTGTGAAGTTGGTGTCCATGACGCTGTCAAAGCCGATCTTGCGCAGGGCGGCATACATCTTTTTGGGGGTCACGGAGCCCAGCGGCAAGCCGAATTCCTCGCCCAGGGAGACTCGGATGGAGGGGGCTTCCTGGACTATCACGTGTTTCTCGGGATCCAGGATGGCTTGCCAGACATCGTCCAACTCGCCGCGTTCGCGCAAAGCGCCGGTGGGGCAGTAAACTGTGCACTGGCCGCAATTGACGCAGGGGCTGTTGAGCATCCCCTTGCTGAAGGCGGTGTCCACATGCGTATCTATGCCGCGGTCGGCAAAGGTGAGGGCGTATACTGTCTGGACCTCGTTGCAAACTGTAATGCAGCGTCCGCAGGAGATGCATTTGTTCACATCGCGCACGATCGCCTGGGAGCTATGGTCAATATCTTGTTTGACCAATATGCTGGGCAGCGTGTCCATATCAACACCAAGGTTGTTGGCAAGGGTCTGCAACTCGCATTTGTTGTTGGCGGCGCAGGTGGGGCAAACCACTTCGTGGTCGGAGAGGATCATTTCGATCAGGGTCTTGCGGTAGGCACGCAGTTTCATTGAATTGGTGGCGATCTTCATCCCTTCTGCCACGGGCGTGCAGCAGGCGCGTTTGGGAGTGGGGTTTCCGGCGATCTCCACAACGCAGACACCGCAGTTCGCGGTTGGCGGAAGATCGGGATGGTAGCACAACCTGGGGATATAGATCCCGTTCTTGTCGGCGGCTTCGATGATGGTCATCGTTTCGGGTACTTCCAGATGCTTCTCATCGATCCAGATATTTACGGTTTTAGCCATATCTTAGTCCTCTTTATTTTTTTACTTATTTGTAATCGCTATGAATTCGTCTTTGAAGTTCTCGACCGCGGAGCGGATGCACATGACGGGAGATTGCCCCAAAGCGCAGAAGCTTGTGCTGAACATGGTTTCAGAGATGGTTTGCATCATATTCACGTCTTCCATCGTACCATCGCCTTTCTTTATCTTGGATATGAGGCGGAAGAGCTGCTGGGTGCCGATCTTGCAGGGTGAGCACTTGCCGCAGGATTCATGGCGGAAGAATTTCAGGATGGACCACAGCATATCCACGATGCTTTGATGCTCGTTCATCACCAGGATGGCGCCGGAACCAAGCACTGCCGCGTATTGGTTCAAGCTGGCAAAATCCATCTTGACATCTAGCATTCTTTCGGGCAGGAAAACCCCTGCCGCTCCACCGACCAGGGCAGCCTTGAAGCGGAAGCCCTTTTTCATCCCGCCGGCGTAGTCGTTGATTATGGTGCGCAGGGTTGTGCCCATGTCCACCTCGCAGAGTCCGGGATGAGCAACGTCGCCGAGGATCGTGAAGACCTTGGTGCCAGAACATTCTGGTTCTCCATGGTTGAGGAATTCATCGGCACCTTTGTTGATAATAAAGGGTATGTTGGCCAGGGTTTCCACGTTGTTCACAACCGTGGGGGCGTCCCAAAGACCTTTCACTCCGGGGAAAGGCGGTTTCCAGCGCGGATTGCCGCGGTTTCCTTCCAAGGATTCGATCAGGGCCGTTTCCTCGCCGCAGACATAAGCACCGGCGCCGATCCTGATATCGATGTCCAGATCAAAGCCGGAACCGAAGATATCGTGGCCCAGGATGCCGTATTCGCGGCACTGCGCTATGGCTTTCTGCAAACGCTCAATGCAGAGTTTATACTCGCCGCGGATATAGATCCAGGCCTTGCTCGCGCCAACCGCTCGGGCGCAGATCATCACACCCTCCAACAGCTGATGGGGATCTCCTTCCATGATCAGTCGGTCTTTGAAAGTGCCTGGCTCGCCTTCATCCGCGTTGACGACCACATATTTCTGGGGCGCGTCAATGGGGGCGGTGAAACTCCATTTCACTCCGGCGGGGAAACCGGCTCCGCCGCGTCCGCGCAAACCGGACTTCTTCACCTCGTTAACGATATCCATCGGCTGCATTTCTAAAAGTGCCTTTTCAAGGGCTTCGTAGCCTCCAGCGCCGATGTATTCATCTATGCTTTCGGGATCGATGATGCCCGAATTTTTGAGCACGATGCGGTTCTCATAGCCGAATTTGGGACTGAACTTGGCCCCTCTGTCCAGCATCAGCCGGTTGAGGGGGCGTCCCTTGAGGAAATGTTCCTCAACAAGTTCAGGTATGTCCTCGACCCTGACATCTTCGTAATTCACGTTCTCGGGATAGACGGTCAGGCAGATCCCGCGGCCAAAGAATCCGAGGGGACCTGTCTCAAGCACGTTGATCTCTTCCTGCAGGTTTTGCCGCGAGAGTTCCTTGCGCAGAGCCTTGATGAAATCCTGGACCCCGGCCTGCAGGGAAGCTTCGTTGATGCCGATCAGTACGTGG
>CAYRVG010000147.1:0-3233 GCA_964427765.1 uncultured Candidatus Cloacimonadota bacterium | reverse complement strand
CAGCTGAGATCATAAGCCCCATGATATCCGCAACCAATACATCCCAGCCGCAAACGTATATCTACACGGACACTGAGCTTTATGATAGTGGAACATATTACTACTGGTTGCAGAACGTCGATTTTGATGGCTCGGTGTTTCACCATGGACCGATCTCGGTTGTTAATTCAAATACCCAGGATAATCCTGCTCCCCCGGCACCCTTGCTGACCGATTTGGAAGCCATCTATCCCAACCCCTTCAATCCCACTGCTTTCATTCCCTTCAGCCTGGCCAACGAAGCAAACGTTAGCTTCCAGATCTATAACCCCCGGGGACAGATCGTCCGCCATATTGACCTGGGAACGAAAGCTGCAGGTAAACACCGTATCACCTGGGACGGCAGGGATTCCCGCGGTGGTATCCTTCCCAACGGAGTTTACTATATCAGAATGAATGCAGGCAATAGCAGTTTCCAGCGGAAGGCTTTGCTGCTCAAATAAATTAAGCTATCATTCTTTATAACATACCGAAGTAACCCGGTTTCATAACCGGGTTTTTTTTGCCGTACCTCAATCCCTCAACCTCATGTTTCATATGCACAAAATGCGTCTCTACCCCATTCTTAACAAAGTGTCTTCCTGATGCCTGTCTTGCCCCCATCCACTGAGTCCCCCCGTCAGTGGTACGCTGAACAGGCGGTGATCCGGTCGGAAAATGGCTGGAAACAGACCATTTTCGAAGTAAGGGCGAAAAGAGCTGGGAAACTTTTGCTTGACAGATAGTGGAAAATGTAATTGAAGAAAAGCAATTTGAAGTAAAGGAAAGCGGATGTCAAGATACTGGATAGTTATTCTGCTCATCTTCCCCGTGCTGATAACGGCGCAAAGCCTCAATGACGATTACATGTTTCCCGGGGACGAAACGTGGCAAGATCCCGTGTATGACATCATTGACCATCCCGAATACTCCCTGGGGGGAATGCTGGGCACGATCATGATCGACGGCACCACCTATACCCAGTTCCGTTTAAGGCCTGAGGTCGCGATCTGGAAGCTGGGGCTGGGAATGGACATAGACCTGCTTTTCGATGGCGATGGAAAGCTGCGCCGCAAGGGTTGGGAAAGCTGGGAGGATATCCTGGGCAAACTTTTTTACCTCCGGTTTGCCGACCGCAGTGATTCGCTATATTTCAAGATCGGCTGCATTCCGGATTACACCCTGGGGCATGGATTCATCTTTGACGATTATTCCAACATGCTGCGCTATCCGAACGAAAAACCCATCGGCGGGTATTTTGGCATCAATACGAACAGCTACGGTTTCGCCTTTGAAGTGTACACCCACGATATCAGCCGGAACGACATCTTTGCGGGCCGTGCCTCGCTCAATCCGCTGCAAAGCACGAATATCCCGCTTTTGAAAAATATCACTGTGGGCGCCAACTTCGGGGGGGACAGAAATCCCCAGGGAAAATACCCCGACCAAGACGGAGATGGCTATCCGGACGTCTATGACAAGTTTCCCGATGATCCGCTGTTCTGGCTGGACACAGATGATGACGGCACACCGGACAGCCAGGACCTGGACCTCAACGGCAATTCGATCCTGGACCATCCCGACCTGAATCCCTATGTGGACGAAGTTTTCCCGGGCATCGCGGAAAACTATCCGGATTATCCCTTCGATACCGCCGTTTATCCGGATTCCGCCGCCCAGTACGCGGAAAACGAGCCGATGTACATATACAGCTTCGATTACGGGCTGCCCATCGTGGAGAATGACGTCTTTTCCCTCCTGCACTACGGCGAATACGCGGTCATGAAGGATCATGGGCGCGGGCTGATCTTTCCGGGGCTGGCCTCCAGGTTCATGATGTTCGACGCCAAGGTCGAACTGCGCGCCCTGGGCTCCGAATTCATCCCCGGCTACTTTGACAACCTCTACGACGAGCAACGTTGCCAGGTGGTCCATCGATCACTGGATGAGGAGAACGGGCGCATGATATATTACCTTGAGACCAAGGACGCCATTCTGGAGGATGTGGATTTCGGCTGGGGCTGGTTCGGCTATCTGAAGGCAAACGTCACGGACATCGGCCACATCAAGGCAGCCTACCAGGACATGTTCGGCGGAAGACGGTCGCGGGGAAAATCCCTCTGGTGCAAGATTACCGCCATGCCCGCCAAATTGCCCAAGCTGAAGGAGGCCTCGCTATATTACGCCCAGACCAACGTGGACCGGATCGATCTCAAGGAATTTCGCAATGTGAATTCACAGTTAAGCGGCAGATTGGTCTATGGCTACAACGAATACTATAGCCTAGTCTGCAAATATACGGAGTATTATACGGACCTCAACTCGGACGGGAAGATCCGGGGCGAAGACGAGGTTGTGGAATCGATAATCCTGGGTATCGATTTTCAGTTCTGAGGATCCGGCACCGAGGCCAGCCACACCCTGCATTCACCTTCCAGCCACACCGATCCCGTATCCGCAGTGATGAAGGCGGATTCGCCGCGGAGGATGGTTTTGGCCGCGCCATCCCAGCTTAGCTGGAGAGAGCCGTTCTCACTCAGCAGGATCACGGGTAAATTGTCAGTTTCCAGTTGGTAGGGCGAGCCGCTTTCGAGATCAAGGCGCCTGAGAGTGAATTCCCGTGCCCTGGATGCATAGACGCTCATCCGGCTGTCTTGGGCCGTGGGGTTGAGTATCCCTCCCTCAAAGGGGGAAAAATCCAAAATGCTCGCAAGTTCATCCAGATCGATGTGTTTTGAGGTTAGTCCGCCCCGCAGGACGTTGTCCGAATTTGCCATGATCTCGATCCCCGCTCCCTCCAGATAGGAGTGCATGACCCCGGCATCCAGATACAAGGCCTCCCCCGGATCGAGGTTGAAAACATTCAGGTATAGCGGCGCAAGCAAGCCTGTGTCCCCGGGATAAAACTTTTGCAGCAAAAGACAAACCTGGCGGATGTCATCATCCAATCCCGTATTCTCCTGCAGCGAAAGTTCCAGCTTTTTCAGCGCCCTCTGTTTTTCCCCGCCGGAAAGATTCAATACCTTCAGGATGAAGCTCTTAAAATCAACGCTTGAAGAGCTTGCCTCCAGTTTATCCAAACCGCTGAAGAATGAGGCCAGGCCTGAATTCCGGAAATTTTTCGCCACTTCCCGGTAAGGCCTGAATCCGCACAAAACCTTAAAGGGAGTGAGCGCGCAGATCATCTCCGGCTTGTGGTTCGCGTCCTTGTAATT
>CAYRVG010000146.1:0-6761 GCA_964427765.1 uncultured Candidatus Cloacimonadota bacterium | reverse complement strand
ATCCCGCATCGTCTGGCGGTATTTTGAGAGATACACCGCGAGCGGGGCGCGAGTGTTGTCGTAAAGCGTGCGGTCCAGGTTAAGCCAGAGGAGTGCGCTGGCTTCACAGCCCAGGAAGTTTGAATCGACTGTGAGTTGATTGCGGCCGCCGAACCCTTCCAGGAAGGCGTTGCGGTAAACCTCGAGGAAATTCACTGTTCCGGGAAGCTCGCGGTGAAAGGTGGAAAGATCGGAGCGCAGGAGTATCCTGGCTTGGTTTACCCGGGTGGAAAAGCTCGCGGATACCGAGTTTTGTCGCTTGGCGTTGTTTTCCCGGATGGCAGTGCTGTCGGCAGACCACCAATCCGGTATTCGGTAGGTAAAATCGTTGTCCGTGTCCAGAATTGTCAGATGCAAGCGGAGCTTCCAGGTTTCCCGGGCGGTTTCGAAAGTGAAAGTGTTTTTGGCATAGCCAAAGGAGCCGGCCTCAGTGCTGAGGGCAAATTTTTCCCCGCTTTGCTGAGCGCTTTTTTTGGTGGTGATGCTGACGATCCCGCCGATGGCCGAGCTTCCTCCGTAAACCGAGGCGTTGTTCTTCACCAGTTCGATGGATTCGATGTTCTCCGCCTCGATCAGTGAGAGGTCATAGCTTTCCCCGTCCGGATTGAGAGGGATCCCATCCAGCAGAACCAGGGTGTGTCGCGATAAATTCCCAAGTATCGAAACTCCCTGGCTTTCCCCGGCGAGTTGGACATCGCTGCTGCGCACGGAGGGGGTGGAGGATATGATCTCCCCGGCGGAGTAGTAATGCCTGTCCGGATCAATGGGCAGGGTGATCCTGTCTGGTGGCGCGGCGAGGAGATCCCAGGCGGATTGGGTGACCGTGACCTTGGGCAGGGTTACCGGCTCCGCTTTCAGCACCACGGGTCTGCCGATATCGGAAAAGGCTACCCTGCGGGGCTTATAACCCAATCTCTGGATGAGGACGGAATCGGCAGAGGTATAAAAGTAAAAGGTGCCGTCCGCGGCGCTGAACGCCCTGGCATGGCCGTCGGAAATAACCGCGCCTGATATGGGTCCCCCGGCTTCATCCACCACCCTGCCCAGCCGCGTTGTGGTGCCCGGGGCCAGGGCACAGGCGAGGAAAAGGGCGAGGAATAGGGATAGGCTTTTGTTCACGGCTTTCCGGGGTAAAGGAGGTTGGGCTTGCCGCTGGCGGGATTGAGCATGGTCTGCAGGGAGATGCCAAAAAGTTCGCGCAAAAGCTCCGGCCGCATCATCTCCTCCGGTGGGCCGCTGGCCAGGATCCTGCCGCGGGAGAGGAAGACCATCGTATCCGCGAAATTGGCGCCCAGATTGAGATTGTGGGAGATCAGCAGGATGCCCTTTTTGCTTTGGGAGCTGATCCGGCCCAGGATCTCCATGATCTCCACCTGGTGGTTGATATCCAGCTGGGAAAGGGTCTCATCCAAAAAGATGTAGCGCGTGTCCTGGGCCAAAGCGCGGGCGATCAACACCCTCTGTTTCTCCCCGCCGCTGAGCCGGGAATAGAAGCGCTCCGCCAGATCCGCCAACTGGAGTTGCTCCAGGACCCCATCCACAACATCCTGATCCTCCGGCAGCCAGCTCTGCATCAGGCCCAGATAGGGGTAGCGCCCCATCAGCACCATCTCCCGGACGGTGAAATCGAACTGGAAATGGGTTTCCTGGGGCACCAGGGCTATGAGACGGGAAAGTTCCGGCCGCTTGTAGGAGGAGAGGGGCTGGCCGAAGATGCGGATCTCTCCCCGCAGCGCTTTGAGGAATCCCAGCAGCGCGTAAACCAGGGTGGATTTTCCCGCTCCGTTGGGTCCCACCAGGACAGTGAACCGGGAGCCGGGTATCCTCAGGTCCAGATCCTTCAGCACGGGTTCGACGCCATAGGAACAGGTGAGTTTAGTTACTTCTATCATCTTTTACCTTTGGCTAATTTTCTGGCAGTGCGCATTTCTGTCAATAGAGGTTTCAGATTTTTCTTGCTGAAATAGCATAGTAAGTTAGTATGTATTTAGAAAACGATTTGACAAGGAAGTTAAATGGCACTTAAAACACGTACCGGATACGCATTGCGCGCCCTTCTGGAAATCTCCGGCGAGGCAGGCGCGAGTTTATCCGCCGAAACCATCTGCGAGCGGCAGAAGCTGCCCAAGAAATATATCGAGCATCTCTTGAGTTCGCTGCGGAAAGCGGGCCTGATCAAAAGCAGCGCTGGATCGCTGGGAGGATACAGCCTGGCGAAGCCGGCGGGGGGGATCAGCCTCTACGACGTTGTCGAAGCGGTTGGCGACCACAGCTGGCAATTGGACTGCCACATGGACAAGCGCCACTGCCTGGGTGGGGAATGTGGTCTGGTGCCACTGTTCAGAGAGCTGGCTCAAAAACAGCGTGAGCTCCTGGAATCCTACACCCTGGACAGGATAATGGAATTCAAAGCCAAGGAGAAGAAATGAATAAGATATACATGGATAATTGCGTGACGACGCGCACCGCTCCGGAAGTCCTGGAGGTAATGCGGCCCTATTTCGACGAAAAATTCTGGTTTCCCAGCGCCTTTGCGAGCACCGGGGAGGCCGCAAACGCCGCCCTGGCCGAATTCCGGGGGACGATCGCCAAAACGCTTAATTCCTCTGGTGACGAGATACATTTCACCTCCGGCGGCACCCTGGCGAACAACATCGCCATCAAGGGATTGATGGGTTCGCATTCCAAAGAGGGCAATCACATCATCTGCTCGCTCACGGATTATCCGGATATCCTCACGAACGCGGCCTATTTTGAAAACCGCGGCTTTGAAGTGAGCTACCTGGAACCGGACGAAGAGGGCTTTGTGAGCGCCCAAAAGCTGAAGGAGGCGATCCGGCCGGACACGATCCTTTTCATGACCACCATCGTCAACCACGTGGTGGGTACCATCCAGCCCGTCCTGCAATACCGGGAGGTTCTGGAAGCGGCCGGGCACAAGATATTTTTCCATGCGGACGCCGGACAGGCCTACGGCAAGATGCCTTTGGACGTGAAGGCGCTGGGAGTGGATACCCTCAGCGTTTCCGGGCACAAGATCCACGGTCCGCAGGGCATCGGGGCACTCTATGTGAAAAAAGGCACCAAGCTCACGCAGCTCATCCATGGGGTGAAGCGTGCAGATTCTCTCCAGACGGGAGGCATAAGCATCGCGCTGGCGGCGGGTTTTGCCAAGGCGGCGGAACTCACTTTTTCGGACCTTAACGCCACGGTGAGCCATCTGCTCGACCTTTCCAACTACCTGCTGGAAAAGCTGGAGGCCACAATAGGCGACATCGAGCTCAACGGCCCCCGTGGAGAAGGGCGCGCCTGCCACAATATCAACGTTTCCGTGGATTACATCGAGGGCGAGTCCGTCGCAGTCATGCTGGATATGCAGGGAGTGACGGTGGCCACGGGTTCCGCCTGCGCCTCCCAGGGACTGAAGGCGGATTACGTGCTGATGGCCATGGGCAAGACCCACGTGCAATCCCACGGCTCGATCAAGTTCACTCTTTCCCGCTACAATACGCGCGAGCAGATCGACCATGCCGTGGAAAAACTGGCGGAGATCGCCGCGTCCCTCCGGGAGCGGAGTCCGCTTTACCAGGCGATCAAAGACAGGGAGAAATAAATGCAATATTCACAAAAGGTACTGGACCACTTCATGCACCCCCACAATGTGGGAAAGATGGAGGATCCCGACGTCACAGCCACGGAAGGAAGCCCCGCCTGCGGCGACCAGGTTTCGGTTTACCTCAAGGTGGATCCGGACACGCTCGTCATCAAGGACATCAGTTTCCTTTCCTATGGCTGCGCTTCAAACATCGCCACAGCCTCCATTATCACGGATCTGGCCAAGGGCAAGACCCTCGAGGAGGCGAAAAAGATCACCTGGCGCGACGCCATGGAGGCCCTGGACGGCCTTCCGCCCGTGAAGGTGCACTGCTCCGTGCTCGCCGCGGACACACTGCAATCCGCCATCTCCAATTACGAGATCGCCCACGGGCTCAAGGAAGTGCCCAATTTTGGCAAGGATACAATCCTGGAGGAATTGAAGAAGATCATATATCCCAAGGTGGGCGAGGACATCGTCTCCCTGAAGATGGTGCGATACGTAGGCTTCACGGACGGGGAGGTGCTCATCGACCTGAACATGCTCAGCTTCGACGAATGGCGCGAGAACGTGGCTCAGGAGATCCGCGAACACCTGGAAAAATACCCCGAGGTCAAGAATATCCAGATCAATTTTCCCTGATGCGGCAATGGATAAGAGTTCCTTCAAAGCGGTTTTCTTGTCGCACCTCAGGAACGATGTTTTTTGCCTTGACAGATTTTGGCAATTTTCCACTCATGGAATTTATTACTCTCATAAAGGAGTTGGAAGATGAAAAAGATAGTAATATTTGCGCTTATGCTGCTTGTTGCCCTGGGCCTGTTTGCCCAGACGGCAAAGGAAGAGGCGATCGAAAGCCTGGACACCGCCAAGGCGATGCTCGCGAAGGATTCCTTAACCGAAGCCATGGATGAGATCAACTATGCCGTATCCAAGATCAGCGAGATCCAGGCGGAGGAATTGATCAAATTCATCCCGGACGCCCCCGAGGGCTTCACCCTTGAGGAAAAGGACAGCCAGAGCATGGGACAGGCCGGGGCGATCGTCGGCAGCGCCAATTCGATCATAGCCACCGCCAATTACACCAAGGATGACACGGATATCGACCTCACCATCACGGTCGGCGGAGTTTTGGGTAAAACCGGCGGCCTGATGGGCATGGCCTCGATGTTCGGCGGCTCGGGCATGGGCTCCAAAACCGTCCGCGTCTCCGGATACACAGGAAACCAGGAATATGACAAAGGCGATGATTCCGGTACCCTGACCGTTCAGGTGGGGGATAACATCACCGTCATGGTCGAAGGCGATGAGATCGAGGACGCGGATATCCTGAAAACCTTCGCCGAATTGATCGACCTGCCCCTTTTGGAAAGATCCTTTTAAGCAAGGGTTATTGGTCGGATCAGTATACGAGCCGGAACATTCCAGAGAACATTTGTAAGGGGAGCCAGCCTCCCCTTTTTGTTTTGGGGACTGTTTAAAGAGAAGAGGACTGTCAGGAGTATTCCAGCCTAGTATGTGGGAAAACAAATGAACAAAATGAAGATCATCCTGAGGACGGAAGCGCCGGCGGATCACAGACGGGTGGAAGAGATCACCCGGGAGGCCTTTTGGAACGTGAATTGCCCGGGGTGCAACGAACACTGGCTGGTCCATGTTCTGCGGGATTCCTCGGATTTCATCCCAGAACTGGATCTGGTGGCGGAAATTGATGGCGAGGTCGTGTGAAACATCATGTATGCCAGATCCCTCATCCGTACGCCCCAGGGAAGTGAACATCCGGTCCTGACCTTCGGCCCTGTCAGTGTTTTGCCCGCATTTCAAAACATGGGCATCGGCCAGACCCTGATCAAGACGACGCTGAAGATGGCAAAAGAGGCAGGACATGGAGCTATTCTGATCTACGGCGATCCGGATTATTACCAGAGGTTCGGTTTTACCGCCGCCGAGGTTTTTGGCATCCGCACCAAAGGAGGATCATTCTCCCCGGCCTTGCAGGCCCTGGAACTGGAGCCCGGCTATCTGAAGGGGATCGGGGGATGTTTTGAGGAAGCTGCTGTTTATGATGTCGATCCGGCCGCGGCAGAGGAATTCGACTCCGCCTTTCAGCCCAGGGAAAAACTGGTGACGGAATCCCAAAAGAGGTTTTTGGACCTGCTAAGCCAATCCCATGAGTGATGCTTTGGTATTGTTTTGAAAAGATCTGATTTCCAAAGTTTCATTCCCACAGATCCTGTTTGACCTTGATTCGCCCACAACAGACCCACCACCGCCTGAGTACCCGCTGGTTCAGCGTTTACTGAGCGCGTGGTCAGGCAGTGGTTAGGCTGTCAGGAAAAATGGGGATGTCAGAAGGGGTTGACCGCTTGATCTCAAAAGCAGAATCTTATCTCGTGCGATTCAATCCTCTTGCATATATAGCGCGCCCGCGAAGCAAAGCTTGGTGCAGAGCGAGCAGCCCACGCATTTGTCCTTGTCGATCTCGGGGTAAAGCTCATCGTCCAGGGTGATCGCCAGATAGGGGCAGCGGGTGCAGTTGCCGCAGTGCACGCAAAGGTCGCGGTCCAAAGTGCTGGTTTTGGTTTTGGGCGGCAGGTCCATGAAATCGGTAATGGGGTTTGGCTGGGCAATGCCGATCAGTTCTGAGACGGACTTCAGACCCCTGGCCTCCATCAGATGGCTCAATCCCATCTTCAGTTCGTCGATGATGCCATAGCCATATTTTTCCGCGATGCTGCAGAATTGGACCGTGGAAGCGCCCAGGGCGAGGAAATTGGCCGCCCCCAGGTAATCCATGGCACCGCCGTTTCCGGAGACCGTCACTCCCTTGCCGCAGGCGCAGGCCAGGCTGAGGTAGCTGATGGGGAGGACGCCTTCGCCGCTCATGCCGACGATCACGCCCTCGTCCCATTTGGCGCCTTCCTTCTCGCGGAAACCCAGGCACGGGAAGGTGTTGGCGAGGGTGACCCCGGCTTTTTTCCCCGGATAGCGGTCCAAAACCTCTTTCACGGCCGAGATGATCGGTTGGATGGCGGTCACGGCGCCGGTGAGCTTGAACAGCTTGGGTATGTCCGGATCGCTGACCTGCATCACCCAGTCGATGATCTTCGCGGTCAGGGTGGGATCC
>CAYRVG010000145.1:0-8325 GCA_964427765.1 uncultured Candidatus Cloacimonadota bacterium | reverse complement strand
AGTTGCCGATGGTGAAGGTCACGTAAAAAGTCAATGGCTGGCTGGAGTTATTCCTTACGATAGCGCGGGGCGTGAACGTCTGGTTATGCACCGCCTCGGTTTCGATCACAATTGGCCGGGCGTCCAAAGCGGGGATATTCACCTGGACGTTGTCCACATACCAGTAATCGAAAGAGTAATGGTTTCCCTCCAGGGTCCAGGCCAGATATGTGAAATTAGCGGTACCGGGATCGATCGAGATCGATACGGGGCCCGATACATCCCCACCTCCGCTGGTGAAACTCCAGCCGGTGTCCGTCCAGGTGTTCATGTCGTGGCTGATCTGCAGCTTACCCGTGATCCCGGCTCCATAATCCATGAAGAAATGGTCAAACGACAGGTAGAGGGTTGAAACCCCCATGGTCGGGATGGCCGGGGATATCAAGCGTGTGACTCCCACGCCGCTGGCCCAGCTTGCTTTCATCTCATAAGGCTCCCCGCCTGCCATGCTGGAGTTTGAAATGCTCCAGCGGTCGCTGCTGAAAGCCGAGGAGCGGAACTGGGCCCAGGCCATGGGGATCGAATAAACGGGAAAATCCTCTTCAAACGGGGCATGAGACATTGGATCCATCTGGAAGATGATGTTTGGGATTCTCGATTGCCTGTACGAGGCTGTCGGCGGCGCGCCGGGTTCTGGATTTATGTAATCATTGAAATAGACCAGGCTGCGGAAGTTCGTTACTAAAGATTCATTAAATCTGCCCGCGGAACCGTCGTAGAGTTCCGTGTTGTCTTCCACGGCCACCACCAGGTTGCTTGTGCCGTCATAGTCAAAGGGCCTGTCCAGGATGATCTCCACCCAGCCGGGCGTGGCCAGGAGGTGAACGTTCCCCTCGAAGACCTCTGTAAGTTCGGCCAGGGGGACCCAGTCCGTGGTTGAATTGAATTGCGTCCTGCTGGTATGGCCGATGTGGATCCTCCAGTTCAGGGTGTGTGATGCTACGGTGGCACCGTTCCAATGGTATTTGAGCTTGGCAATTCGCCTGCTGCCGAGCGTTGCGGGCAGTTCCGAACGCAGGTAGATGCTTTGGGAATAGGTGTAGCCGTAATATGGGTAAACAGGCAGTTGGCCGGTATAGGACCCGCTTCCGACCTGGCAGGAAAAGGGCGTCAGGACCTCGCACATGAAAGTATCTTCGATGCTGGTTGGAGTGATGTTCCCCTCTCCGTTTATGAGAACCGTAGCACCCACATGGTTGCGGAAATAATACTCGTTCTCATATGACCAATCGCCCGGGGTGTAGGTGGTTGTGATCCTGTCCCCGTGATTTATGGTGATCGAATATTCGATAGGCCCGTATCCTGTGGTCAGGGTCACTCCGTTCAGGACAGTTGCGCCGTTTACCATCACCGTCAGGGTGCCGCCGTTCCAGCCGTCTCCGAAGGAATCGGTGAGTCCCACAAGCCAGGTCACGGCGGGAAGTGACGTAAAGAAACAAAGCAACAGAAGAGTAAAGACCAAGGTTTTCATTTTCGTCTCTCCTTTATATCGGAATGATGAAATGCATTATTTGACACACTGATAGTTCTTGTCAAGATTTATTTGAACCATATTCAGAGATCTGGAAACATGCCGCGATGAAACCCCTGTATTGCTCATAAGAAACCGCTAACTTATCACATGAATATTGGGCTCATTTCCGCCTGGAAATACCCCGGATCCGGGGGAAAATGATCCCGGGAAAGGGCAATGTCCCCAAGGATATTGCCAGCGGCATCACCTTTGGCACCAGACAACCTCAGCGTGAGCGTCGTCGGGATGGACGTGCACCTGGATTGGGACGACGTTACCCAGGATACAAACCTCGAGCCCATCGCGTTGGACCACTATCTGGTCTATTACCTCGCGGGCGATCCCTACGGGGATCATTACGTGTTTGGGGAGGACGGCTCGATCACCTCCTCCGGATGGGTGCACGCGGGCGCTGCTTCCTCCTACGGGGAAGGTTTTTACTATGTGACCGCCCTGGCCGCGGATTGAGGGTTTTCCGGCAGAGGCAGATCTGGATTTCTGGTTCCCAGGCTCATTGGCCTTGCAGGATTTCCAGCAGCCTGAGCGCGTTCTTGGGCGCGAATCCGGATTGGTCGTTATCGAAGAAGCAGAATACCTCTTTCCCCGCGTCCAGACATTCCGAGAAGGTTTTTGCCCATTCTTGGAGCGCGGGATCCCCATATTCGCCCTGGTAGGCCTCGCCCGGCCCATGCAGGCGAACATAGGCAAAATCCGCCGTAAGCTCTTTGGGGGATCGTTTTCCCGCCAGTTCGAAGACGCAGAAGGCCGCGCCGTGATCCGCCAGAAGCTTTAGCACGCGGTCGTTCCACCAGGAGGGATCGCGGAATTCGAAGACGCAGCGCAGGTCTTGGGGCAAAGCTGCCAGGAAATCGGCCAATCTCTGGATATCGCAGTTCCACCGCGGCGGAAGCTGGAAGAGCAGGGGACCCAGCCGGTCTCCCAGGAGCCTTGCCCGCGCCAGGAATTTTTCCAGCGATGAGGATGGATCCTTCAGCTTCTTCATGTGGGTGATGTAGCGGCTCGCCTTCACGGCGAAGGTGAACCCCGGGGGGGCCCCCTCCCGCCACTTGGCAAAGGTGTTTTCATTGGGCAGCTGGTAAAACGTGTTGTTGATCTCGACGTCCTTGAAACGCTGCTGGTAAAAGCCCAGCCAGTCCGCCTGCTTCAGTTCCCCGGGATAGAAATTCCCCTTCCAGTGGGGATAGTTCCAGCCCGATGTTCCGATGTGTATCCTGTTTTTTTCCATTAATCTTTTATCCTGCTTCCGCGGAAGCCATTATACTTTCCTGGGTAAGGAACTGACTGTCAAGAATTTTTTCAGAGAGACCCTATTTTGGCCTGATCCAGGAAAATAACCTTGACAGATTGGAGTTGAATACTCCATAAGGGAAAATAGATTAACAATTGATTTATGATAGTAAAAAAGAGGAGAACATAAATGCCGATCAAGAAACACAAGAAAAAGCCGGACGCCCGGTTTGATCTGGACAAGATCCGCTTCGACGCGGAGGTGGAGCTGGAAAGGATCCTGGAAGAGGATTTCGCCCTCGCCCAGTATTATGACATCTTCGACAACCGCGAACAGCTTGAATCGATCACCAATGAAATGCTTTCCAACACGCTTCTGCTCAGCCCCGTTATCGCCCCCCGGATCTACAACCTCTGCCAGGAGATCCAAGAGAAGCTGGGCTTCGATGAAAAGATAGATTTTTACCTCCAGTCCTCGGCGGATATCAACGCCTTCTCCATCAACGGGTTCGACTTCGTGCCCCACATCATCTGCTTCACCTCGTCGCTGATCCAGAATATGACGGACGACGAACTGCGCTTCGTCATCGGCCACGAGATGGGGCACCTCATCTATGACCACAACAAGCTGGACATCATCCAGAAATTCCTGAACAAAAGCGAGGGGGAAAGGATCCCAGCGATGATCGCCCTGCATTACCTGCGCTTCATCAAATACGCGGAGATCAGCTCGGACAGGGTGGGATTTTTGGCCATTCCGGAGATCAAGGTGGCCACGCACACCTTCTTCAAGCTCTCCTGCGGCCTTTCCGAGGAAGACCTCAATTTCGACGCGGATGAATATCTCAAACAGCTGGACCGCATCCGCGAGATCGGGGTGGGAAATCTCTACACCACGCATCCCAATTCGATGATCCGGATCAAGGCGCTGATGGATTTTGCCGCTTCCGAACTCTCACCCCACAAGGCGAAAAAACCCATCTCCGCGAAAAAGCTGAACGACAACGTGCTCGACCTCCTCTCCCTGCTTGAGACCAAGCCCAAAAAGGAGAAGGACAAAAAGATCGTGGAATTCCTCTCCGCCGTGGGGATGTACATGGCCTCCTACGATCCCCAGACCATGCGCGAAAAATGGAACGCGCTCTACGACTGGATCTCGGATTACACCACCCAGCCGGAGGTTTATTTGGAATTCAAGGACAGGGACGCCATGATGCGCCAGAAACGCAGGATCTGCAAATACTACGCCGACCGCCAGGACAGCGATAAATTCACCCTCCTGCAGCGCGTCGTCTACCTGACCCTGATGGACGGCCGCCTGGAGCAGGAGGAAAAGAAAAGGTTGATAGACATCGGCGCCAGCATCAATATCTCCGCGGACGCGGTCAACCTGATCATCAGGGAAGCCAGCGAGGCTTATCTGGAGCCGGATATCAAGATGAAGCTGGGGGATCTGCAGTAGGGGATCAGACCAACCGGCGGCTCAAGACAATGAAGCGATGGCGGGTTTCGGCGCTTCGGCAAGCGCCGGTATGTTCCGCAGGATCGGAATCGGCCGCCAGGTATATAAAGACAAAGGGGACTCATCTGATGGAAAACCCCGCCGCAGGTGGGGTGTAGGACAATAGGCGGTGGCTTCAGCCATCGCGTTATATGTGCTGATATATTGTTTATATGGTCCCGTCCAGTAAGTTTGCGCTCCGGCGAAGGCGACGATCAGCAGGAAAAGAAAAATGAGGATAGGGTGTTTCATGATATCTCCTTAGTTTGGTCGAGGGTTTGGTTTAAGCTGGATAAAAGCAGCCGTAAGGCTTTTTGCAGTTACGCCAGAACCGCGATAATGATCTTTAGCGCAAGCCTGTGGAAAAAATCCACCGAACTCCACAAGTTAACTCTCATCATCACTCTCCCGGCGGAAGATTGTGCGTTTATTAAATCAATGCTACAGCTTTAACTGCAATTGGATAACAGACGTTTACTCTTATACCGATGCCCCATTTTACTGTCAAGATTTGTTTATGCTGATCATAGAACATGGTTGGCTCCTTGTCATGAATTTCGGATGCACTAACCGGAGCCACCTAATGTTGCATGTTATGGCACAAGGGGAAAGTGTGGATAGGGCTTTAATTGGTGGCATATATAGGTCATCAAAGCCAACACCTCCTCAGTTTTTCAGAAAGAAGATGTAATTTACAATGGCATTTTTTCAGGATTTGCCTCCCCTGAAATACGATTAATATATACGATACCCAGCTTTATCGCAACCAGGCTGTGGAGTTAACATGTAGGAGTACAAATTATGGAACAACTAAAATTGTATGAATTACCCGACCTACCTTATGCTTACAACGCACTTGAACCACACATCTCCGAAGAAGTGCTCAAGCTACACCACGACAAGCATCACGCAGCTTATGTCAAAGGAGCCAACGCCATCCTGACCAAAATGGATAAGGCACGAAGTGAAGGCACGGATTTTGACACCAAGGCCACCTTTAAGGAGCTTTCATTTCATGTGGGAGGGCATGTCCTGCATTCTATGTTCTGGAAAGGCATGGCACCTGCTGATAAAGGCGGGGGAGGAGATGCCACCGGTCTGGTCGGTACCAAGATCATCGAAGAATTCGGCTCAGTTGAGCGCTTCAGAAAGCTGTTTGGCATGGCTGTGGCGGGCGAATCAGGAAAAAGGGGCATGGCAGGTGAAAGAATCCGGGGGGAATCTATCAGCCAAAGAAAAAGGCCCCCGTGCTGAGGGCCTTTGCTTTGTTTTGGAGTGAGAATATGTTAAGTGTTTTCGGTCATCAGGAAATCGTCCAGCCGCCGTCGATGACCAGTTCGGCGCCTGTGATGTAGGAGCTTTCATCGGAGGCAAGGAAAAGGACCGCGTTGGCGATCTCGATCGGCTTGCCCATTCTGCCCATGGGGATCAGCTTCAGGAATTGTTCTATCATGGCCTTGGTTTCCTCGTCGGACTGGCCGGTGTCTATGCCGGTGTCGATCCCGCCGGGGAAGATGGTGTTCACCCTGATGTTGTCCTTGGCAAATTCCATCGCCGCGGTCTTGGAAAGCACGCGCATTCCTCCCTTGGAGGCGTGGTAGGCGACGGATGTGCCGCTCCCGATCAGGCCGTAGACGGAATTGATATTCACGATCGAGCCACCGCCCGCCTGGCGCATCAGAGGCAGGGTGTATTTCATTCCCAGCCAGGCGCCGGTCTGGTTCACGGCGATGATCTTGTCCCACTGTTCCTTGGTTGCGGCCTCGATGCCTTCCATTCTCACTATTCCGGCGTTATTGACGAGGATATCCACCCTGCCGAAGGTTTTTTCGGCTTCAGCTGCCACTTTTTTCCAATCCTCTTCCGAGGCCACATCCTGGACCAGGGCCAAAACTTCGGTCCCCTGTGACTTGATCTCTTCAGCCAATTTTTCCAGGTTTTCCTTGTCCACGTCGGTCAGGATCAAAGACGCGCCTTCAGAGGCGAACAGCCTCGCGTCCGTTTCACCCATTCCTCTGGCGGCTCCCGTGATCAGGGCCACCTTGTCCTTAAGTCTTTGCATTTTAACCTCCTGACTATATCATAGTATTTTGGTATGCTATTAACAAGATAAGCGTATCTTCCCCCAGCCCAAATTGTTTTTTCAGATCGAGGCGTGGTCCCGATTGCCGGGTCTCATTCCCGGGAACGGGTGTAAATCGAGGTCACCCGGTAAAACCGCCTCTCCTGCGGGAAAGCGGGATCGAACCAGGACGTCGAGGGCGTGCTGTCCAGCCAGGTGAAGCCGGTGTAGGGGTCATCGGAGCCGAAAACGTTATACTCCGTGACCCCGTCGATGGGATCCCAGCTCAAAGTGCCGTCGGGCAAGATCGTGACCTCGGGGATCTTGGCGTCATAGGGAATGGCAAAGGCCTGAACCGCGTAGTTTTCCGGGAAGTCCCCGATCTTGAAGAGTCTGGCTGTGTTGGTGTCGATCCAGAAAATTTCACCGTATGAGGTCAAAAAAACATAACCCCTGTCTCTGTCGAATGCGAGATCATGTAGAAGGTAGATGTCAATTCCTAAAAATCCCACCTCGAAGGAGGTCCCCGTGGCAGTATCTATCGTGTAGAGATAATCTGACAAGACTGACACGCCATAGAGGGTGTCCGTGTAATGGTCATAAGCGAGGGCGGACATAAAGCTTGAGCTTGATCCGTGAGATCCCACCAGAGTCGCGGCGCCGGTATAACGGTTCAGAGTGTAGAGATTATCCCCGTCTGTTCCGTAGAGGATGTGGTTTTCAGGATCCCAGGCTATCCCTTGCATCATCTCGCCCGTTTCGCCGATAAAGGTCTGAATCCCGTTGGTTGGGTCGATCTGCCAAAATTTGGATGAATTCGTATTAATGTCTGGATATTCCACAGCGTACCAATCATTGCCGATCCAGTCCGATCCCACCATATACCATTGCGAAGCCGCGGAAGGCGTGCCGAGATGCGTGATGCTGCCCGGGGTTTTCAAATTGAAGGTGGAGGGTCCGCAAAGGTCAGGATCAGACGAGTTGTAAACATCCGCGTAAACCTGTTTGTCCAGATCAAGGCAGACGCAATTTCGCATGATCTGGTCGTTCTGGGGCATGATGTCCCCGGGATTGTGCACCGTGACGGTCACCGGCATGAAATCATCCGCCCAGGGCGGCGTGAAGGGAGGAAACTCGACAATTTGCTCGATGCCGGGGTTGAGGCCGGTCACGCTCTGGGTCTCTGAATACATGATATCACCGAATGTCAGTGTCACGTCGAAGGAGGCCGGAAATTCCCCGTCGTTGACGATCGTCGCGCCCGGCACCAATGTTTCAAAGTCGATGACCTCCGGCACGTTCGTGAATAGGGGGATGACGTCGTTGCCGGTGATATGGAGGGCGATGTTGTCCAGATACCAATAGTCAAATCCCTCGTGGTCCCCGTCAACCGTCCAGGCAAGGAAGGTGAAATCCTCCGCGATCCCTTCGATCGTGACATCGACGTGGCCGGATACGTCCCCGGAGTCTGTGATGAAGCCCCAGCCGGTGTCCGTCCAGGTGTTCATGTCGTGGCTATATTGGAGTTTGACGTTCAAAAGATCCATGTCGTTGTCGTCGAAGAAGTGGTCGAAGGAAACAAAAAGCGTGGAGACCCCGGCTGTCAGGACAGGAGGCGAGATCAGCCGCGAGGTGACATTCGTAGACATGTAGTTGTCTGCCCAGATCTCGCAGGGTTCGCCCCCGGCGTTGTTCGTGGTGGAGATTTGCCAGAGGGGGCAGGTGTAATCCGCTGGGATGTACTGAGCCCAGGCCAGGGGCATGGCCGGATCGTCGAAATGGACGGTGTGCGGGGGATAGATGATGGGATCCATCTGGAAGATGATGTTTGGGATATCGAGCAGGTTCACTCCCGTCTGTGGATTTGCCGGGTCAGGATTGTATGAATCTGAGCATTCCAGAAGCGATCTGGAATAGGTAACGCTCGTACATTTAAAACCACCGGCCGTATCGCTAAGCTCA
>CAYRVG010000144.1:0-10074 GCA_964427765.1 uncultured Candidatus Cloacimonadota bacterium | reverse complement strand
CTTTGTCGACCTCGATGATCCGATGGATAACTGCACTTTCCGCCTGGGTGCCTCCAGTGGCAGATTGCTCAGGATCGACAACAACCAGTCGTTCACCATCACGGGCGCGGCGTTCCCCGCCAACACCTGGGGCGGCGCCTACAACGTCTCCAAGACCGTGAACAGCGGATCGGTGTACTTTGCCGGTTGGAGCGGGGATTTCGGCGGACCCACCTACGAGCAGGATACCTACGCTCGCCTGTATTGGGAAGGTACGGGTATCCCGCCAGTCTCCGATCTAACGATCAGCCATGTCCCCCCGAACATCGTGCTCGATTGGAGCTATCCACTCGACGCGATACAGTATAAGATCTACCGCAGTGCCGATCCCTATGGCACTTTCCTCTATGTCGGTGCCACAACCAACACGACCTGGTCGCAAACCGTGCCAGGCGATAAATACTTCTACAAGGTGACGGCAGTCATGCCCTGAACCAATTGATATCAAACGTATTACGCACATTACGAGTCCCGCTTCGGCGGGACTTTTTTCTTTATGGATGCAAGGATGGCATTGTCCTTCCACACGAGTGGTTCCACCCTTCCACGCCAAGAATCATACCGGCCATCGAATCCGCGTTCGGGTTTCCCCCTTGGCCACAACTGGCTCATAACCCGCCCACAACCGCCTGACTTCCCGCTGGCTGAGCAGGAAGTCAGCGAGAGGTTCATGGGAAGTTGGGGGGCCAGGAATAAGGGGGATATTAGCTTCATAGACAGTGGATTGCTCCTGGCTGGCTAAGAGTGAAAAAATTGAGAATGATGAGATGCGGCAACCTTTCACAAAAAAAGGCCCTCTATTATGGAATGACACGGCAGCGCTGAAGTGATTATGCGAAATGATATAACTGTACTAATAGATCTGCTGTTACAAGCCTTTATGGGCGAGTGTTGAAGTATTCTTTTCAGAGGACATGGGAACCGGCCATTGCTAGTGTTAGCGCTTGGGAACGCGAAGATTTCCTGAGGTCATCTATCGATAGATATCATTTAAGAAGCGGAAAACGTATCTGTCCGTCGAAAAGCCAGGCGGGGAGGAGGTCGTAATGCAGGTCAAAGTGCTCCAGCAGGTGGGCGTCGCTGCCGATCGTGAACAGATTCCCGCCCAGGGCTCGGTAAAGATCAATGTATCGGGGCTCCGGGATGGTCTGGCCATAGGGTTTGCGCAAGCCGGAGAAATTGATCTCCAGGGCGATGCCCCTGTCGATCATCGTCTGGAAGATATCCCTGATGAGGGGCAGGCAGGCACGTTCATCCGGAGCTTTCCGGTAATAGCGCTTAAAAACCCCCAAATGGGCGAGTACGTCGATGTCGCAAGCTCGGACGAGCTCAAGATTCTGGATATAATAATCTTGGATCTGGGTTTGGGAGAGCGGCTTTGCCAGGGGAACTGCCACATTGGTGTTGTCGCCCAGAAAGTGCACGGCGCCCAGGGTTAGCTCCAGATCAAGCTCAGACAGAAGAGCCCGGGCGAAATCCCTGACCCTGTGGTAATCCCCGACCTCGATGCCGCAGATGATCCGGAGTGGGGCAGAGGCGTGCCTTTCCTTCAGGGAAGCTATGTGTTTAACGTATTTATCAAAGGAGGGCAAGCCCCAGCGGGAAAGCTCGTAAGGGAGAAGGTCAAGGTGTTCAGTTATGGCAATAAGATTATAATTCAGTTCGATAGCCTTGTTTATTAGATCTTCCGCTTTAAGTTTGCTATCCCAACTATATTGTGTATGAAGATGATAGTCTGCTTTCATCTTGATACCAAAATCGCCGCTCCCAGGGCGGCGGTGATAACGGGATCAGGCGGCACTGTTATTTCGCAGTCCAAATAGGCGGCCAGGCATTGGGCGAGATCGGAATTTTTCGCCACTCCGCCGGTGAAGACGACAGGCGGGCGAAAATCCAGGGTGCCGACCTGGGTCGTGACCCTCTTGGCGATGGATCTGTGCACGGCCCGAGCGATGCTGGAGGGTTGTTCGTTTTTGGAGATCAGCCCGATGATCTCGGATTCGGCGAAGACCACGCAGGTTGAGGAGATGTCCATATCCCTGGGGGCCTTGTGGGCTAGGGTCGAAAGCTCATCCAGGTCGCAGCCCAGGCGCAGGGCGGTCATTTCCAGAAACCTTCCCGTTCCGGCGGCGCATTTGTCGTTCATGACGAAATCCTGCACCTTTCCCTCCGCGTTGAGGGTGATCACCTTGGAATCCTGCCCGCCGATATCGATGACTGTCCTGGTTCCCGGATACAGATGCACGATCCCGGCGGCATGGCAGGAGATCTCGGAGATGACCACTGCCTGCTGGCGGTAGAGTTTGCGCCCATAGCCCGTGCAGGCGGTTTTGTCCGCTCCGTCGATCCCGATCGCGGAGAATGCTCTGTGCAGCAGCTCATCGACCGATCTGAGGGGGAAAACATCCGTGGCCACAAAGCCCGAATAGAGGACGGAACTTGTTCCAGGGTCAAAAAGCACCGCCTTGGTGTTGCGCGAGCCGATGTCTATGCCGAGAGTGATCATAAGAGTATGTAAGTCCACTGGTTTTCAGGGCTGAACCATTTTCCGGCAAGGTCCTGCAGATCCCCGGACGTAACGGCCCAGATCCTTTCCTCGCGCTTGAGGTAGTAATCCGCTTCATAGCCGGCCGCGCTGAGTGAGGAGATGAGCATCGCCTGCAGAGAAGCGCTTTCCATCTCAAAACGCCTGGTGCCGCAAAGGTAATTCTGGGCGTGCAGCAGTTCTTGGGGTGTGACCCCGTATTCCCGGATCCCGGCGAGGATCTCCTTGATCAATTTGAGGGCGGGTTTGTGGTCATCAAGATCGCAGTAGGCATAGACGAACCAGTAGCCCAGATCACGCACGCAGGTGTATTCAAAACCCGTCTGGTAAGCGTAGCCATATTTTTCACGCAGGATGTTGAACAACCGGGAATCCATGTCCCCTCCGAGAACCTGGGCCAGGACATGGAACGCGGTGGCGTTCTTCCTATCCCTGGCCGGCGGGGCAAAGCCTCCCAGGTGGATGAGCGCCTGCCCGGAATCCTTTTTGGCCTTGATGGTACGCGTTTTCAGGGGATGGATATCGGAGGGTGGCCAGGTCCGGGGATCGCCCTCTCCGGGCTGCGTTGTGAACATATCCAAAACAGCCCGGAACACTTCCTCCGGGGGATCTGCGCCGACCACGGCCAGGCTGTATCGCCTGGCGTCGTACTGGCTGTTGTACCATTTGACGACGTCTTCGCGGGTGTATTTTTTCAGGTCGCTGATCCTGCCAGAATACTGGCCGTAGGGGTGATTGGGGCCAAAAAGCATGTTCAGGAAGCGGAGATAGGCGTAGCTGGTTGGGGTCTGATTGTCCCGGCGCAGCATGTCCATGGCGGCCATCTTGAGAAGCCTGATATGCTCCGCGTCGAAGGCGGGCAGACTTACCAACTCCGCCAGGATGCCAAGGGCGGCGGGTATCTTTGTGTGAAAGCATTTTCCCCGGAAGATCGTGCCGTCCGTCTGATGCGTGACGTTGATGCTGATCCCGTGCTCGCGGCAGGTCCTCAGTATTTGGGGGTAAGAATGGAGCGCGGTCGAATGCACCATCGCGGCGGAACAAAGATAATTCAATCCCCGCTGGGAGGGACTCTCGGAAAGCTGGCAAACGTCGCTGGCGAGCGCAAAACCGCTGATGGGGCGTCCAGTTTGCAGGCGGTAAAAAAATTTCATGCCGTTGGGCAGGAGGGAGAAAAAATAGCCCGGGGCGATCAGTTCAAGTTTTTGACTGCCACTTGGTGCCAGTGCCGGCGGAAGTTGATATTTGCCCAGGACAGCCTGCCTGCGCCTGTTCTTCCTTTTTGGCCTGTTCAAATCCCAGGCGAGATCGATCTTACGGGGCGACTGGTGGATGAGCATCAGGTTTTCCGGCTGCCAGTATTTCGTTATGCTATGTTTTACCTCGTCGAGCGTGATGGGCGATATCTGTCGGTCGTAGACATACAGTTTTTCATAGCCATCGATGAATTCCTCGGCGCCGATCATTCCCGCCAGGTTTTCCATGCCCTCGAATCCATAGCGCCAGGAATTGATTATATCCTGCTTTATCAGCTCGAATTCGTCGGAATCGAGAGATTCTTCCAGCAGCGCCTGGTATTCCTGCAGGAAGATATTGTGGATCCTGGCAGTATGATTGTTATGGGCGGGATTGACCAGGATGGCGGAAACTCCGCTCATTATGCCGCTGAAGGAGATGACCTTGACGCCGGAGGCGATCTTCTCCTCCTCAACGAGGCGTTTGAACAGGCGTGACGACCTCCCGACCCCCAGATAGCGCATCGCTATGAGCAGCGCGTCGCTGGCGGGGTGAGTGTCGCAAAGCTCAGGAAGCAGATAGGCGAGGAATTGCTGTGGTTTCTTGCGCCAGAGCGTCGGGGCGGGGGGCTTTCCCGGCTCCAGATAGCGGGACCGGTCCTGGGATTCGATCCGGGATGTGTTTTGCCAATCCTGAAAAAGATTGTATACATGCCCTGAAATCTCTCCGGGCTCCACATCGCCGGCGATAACGAGAAATGAGTTTTGCGGCTGGTAATAATTGGCATGGAAGCGTTTCAGTTTGCCAAGGGTCGCGTCGCGGACTGAACTTACGCTACCCGGTATGGATTTTTTCAAGGGATTGTCCCTAAACCCCGAGGTTTGGACGAACTCCAGAAAATCCGATTCCGGTTCATTCTCCGTCTGCTTCAGCTCCTCGATGATGATGTCCTTTTCCGTCGCGACGTCAGCGGCATTGAAAGCCGGATTGATGGCCAGTTCGGAAAGCACTTTCAGTCCTTCGCGCAAGAACTCCGAGGGGAGCATAAGATAATAGCAGGTGCAGTCGAAATCCGTGTAGGCGTTGATGTTGCCGCCCAGGCTGTTAACATGGTTCATGATCTGGTTGTAGGCAAAGTCCTTCGTTCTCTTGAAAGCCAGATGTTCGATGAAATGCGAATACCCGGCCTCCCTGCCGGTTTCCCAGGCGCTGCCTATCCTGACGTAAAGCTGCAAAGAAAGGACGGAATTGGAGTGGTCGGTCTGGACGATGTATTTCAGGCCATTGGGCAGGAAGCCCGACGCGGCGGGTTTTATCAGGTCTGAAAGAGTGGGGGAGATCCGCACGAAGACTTCTATTCTTTGGGGCTGCGGTAGACCATCGCGTAGGCGTTGTGGTTGTGGATGGATTCCTGATTTTCGGATTCTATGTAAAATTCCAGGATGCGGGGATCCTGATCAAGCTGTTGGGTGATATTCCGCACAATATCCTCCACAAATTTGGGGTTCGCGTAGGCGTGTTCGGTTACATATTTCTCATCCCCGCGCTTCAGGAGAGGATAGACAGGACTGCTGGCAGCCGCTTCGGCAATTTCGATCAGTTCCTCAAGCCAGACGAACTCTGTGTAACGCACTTTTATGGTCACATACGAACGCTGGTTATGTGCGCCTTCCGAAGATATTTCCTTGGAACAGGGGCAGACGGTCGTGACGGGCACGATAGCTCCGATCCAGAGCTTGTATTCATCTTCGTAGGAAGCGCAGAAAAAGCACTGGTAATCCATGAGCGAGGCGCTTTTGGACACGGGGGCGATTTTTTTCATGAAATAGGGGAAGAAGATCTCGATGTATGAAGCTTCAGCCTTCAGGAGAGATTTCAGCTCCAACAGAAGTTTATCCAGCTGGCCGATTATGCTTTCCTGGTGATAGCGGTTGAGAACTTCCAGGAAACGGGACATGTGGGTGCCGCGCTGGCTGTGGTGCAATTCGACGTAGATGTTTAGTTCGCCCACCGTCTGCTGCAACTTGTTTTTGCGGTCTTCGACCACGATGGGGTAACGTATCCCCTTGACGCCCACCTTGTCTATACAGATGCGGCGTTCGTCCGGCATTGACTGGAGATCCGGGATGCCGCTGTTCATTCGTGCCAAACCAGTTCTTTCATGCCCATGCTTTTAAGCGCCACGATCCCTCCATTTTCCTGGTAAAAGATCACAGCGTTGGTAGCGGGGTATTTTTTGAGAGTTTCGATCGCATCTTCGGGCTCCAAAAGGAAAAGCGCGGTTGAAAGCCCGTCCGCCCAGGCAGCCGAAGGTGTGATGACCGTAACTGAATAGATGTCCTTTACCGGGTATCCGGTCCTGGGATCCAGGATGTGGTGGTAACGCTGGCCTTCGTGGTCAAAATACAGTTGGTAATCGCCGGATGTGCTGATAGAGCCATTTTTAATCCGGAAATTCCCTATGGTCTCCTGGTTCTGGTTCGGCCTGGGGTGCTGTATGTGCACGATCTGGGAAAGATTCTGACCGAAAAAACACATGCTGCTTACACAATCAATATGCCCGCTGACGAACTTGCGGGATCGCATGAAATCACAGGCCTTGTCCAGCGCGTAACCTTTGGCCAAAGCTCCGAAGGTGATCTTCATGCCCCGGGGAAGAACGATATGGTCTTTGTCATACACAATTTTATCGAATCCAATATGTTCCAGGGTCGCCAAAATTTCCAGAGAATCCGGCGGAGCCAGGGCCAGAGTGTCTGTTTCCGCTGAATTTATCAAGCTGAATCCCCATAGGTCGTAGAGCGGTTTTACGCTGATATCAAAAGCGCCATCCGTCAAATTGTAAAGGCTGTCCGCCAGACAAAGCAATTCATAAGCATCGGGATCCATGGGAAATGACTCGTCATCCGTGGCGTTAAGTCGTGAGATCCAGCTTTCAGGGTCATAATCGTTGAATTTTTTCTCGCAAGTCCTTATGTAATCAAACACGGAGTTGATCTGGCTGCCAACATCCTTGGCCTTTGATTTTCCGGAAATGATCACTACAGTATCCAGAAGATCCTGGTCCATCCTGGTATCCCTGTAGGAGCGGTTGAACCAGGTCCAGGCACCATAGGCGATAACCGCCACCAATATCACAAGCGATACGATTTCTTTTTTGGTCATCTTCAAGCCTTCATTTGGTTTCGCGGATGATCTCGTATTCCAGGACGAGATCCGTGTAATCCCGGATCGCGAACCAGGACAGGGGAATCGTTATCAGCATAGGGACCAGTACAAGGAAGAAGGCGATCGTGTTCAACACAGCCAGGATCAAGGCAAGCAGATACATTTGCCAGCGCACGACGTGGAAATATTTGTAGGAAATGCGGAACGCCTTCCAGGGATTGACCTGTTTTTGATCCATCAAAATTGGGACAGGCAGGAATACCGCGAAGAAATAATTGACCAGAACGAGCCAGACCAGGCGCAGGATCGGATCGCTGCCGAAATTTGGCAAGCCAAAGCAGATCAGGTATATCACCACAAAATATAGGACACTGATGACTGCAAGAAGACCATACTGGGGATTATGATTGAATTCACCAAAGATATCCCTGATCCTCACCAGATGACCTTTGGCTTTGGCCACGGCTTTGAAGGGAAGTAAAAATATTCCCACAAAAGGAGTTACAACCACAAATATGATAAGCAGGTTTAATAATAAAGTGCCAGTATCTTTTATTTCAGCAAGATCAAGTATTCCAAATCCCTTCAATAGATACAACAGAACAAGCAGGGGAATGACGCTTATCAGTATCGTCAAAGCTCCCGCGGGAACGTTTTGACCTTTCAATTCCCTGCACTTTTGCCAGGTTCTTTTGAAGCTTGCCCAGGCAGAGAGGTCTTTATTGACCACCTGGGTCTGGTGCCCGCAGTTTGAACACCAGAGGTCATGTTTGGCCAGCCGGGCATCGCAGTATTTACAGCGCATATTGGCTCCTAATAATAAAGTGGATTGTGTGATCTATTAGCATTTGGACCACCCACAGGCGGGGCAGACGAGGCATCCTTCGACATGCTCGATCGCCGAACCGCAATCCGGACAGGAAGAAAATGAAGACATACCGCCGGATTCCACGGGTTCCTCATTGTCGCTTTCAAATTCGATGTGCGTTATCTCCCGGGAGACCTTGGATTTGAGGAATTGCTCCAGGGCGTGGCCGATGGCGTCCGCGCAGGAGGTGATCATTTTTCCTTTATGCCACATGGGGGAGGGGCAGCGGATCCCTTTCAACTGGCGGATGATGGATTCCAGCTTGATCCCGGAACGCAGGGCAAGCGAGGCCAGGCGCGCTATTGCTTCCAGCTGGGCGGAAGCGCATCCCCCGACCTTTCCCATCTGCACGAATACTTCGCAGGGCCCCTTTTCATCACTGTTTATGGTGATGTAGATATGCCCGCAACCTGTTTCCAAACGTTGGGTTATGCCCGTCGTCACCTCCGGCCGCTTGCGGGGCGAGAGGCATCCCTCGGGATCAGTGCTTGAACTGCCCAGATTCAGGACCTGGTTTTCCCGGCTGCCGTCACGGTAAACAGTAACGCCTTTGCAGCCAAGCTGATAGGCAAGTTCATAGGCAGTGCGGATATCCTCCACCGTAGCTGAACGGGGGAAATTGATCGTCTTGCTGACGGCATTGTCCGTGTATTTCTGAAATGCCGCCTGCATGCGGATGTGCCATTCGGGGGCAATGTCGTGCGCGGTTTGAAAAACAGTTTTTATGCTCTCGGGGATTTTTTCAATATCATGGGAGGTTCCGGATTGGGAAACCTGTTCCAAAAGCTCCTCATTGTAGATCCCTGCCTCTTCGAGGGCGGATTGGAACCACTTGTTTACGTAGAGCAGTTTCTCGCCGTCCATGACATTTTTTACATACACGAGCGAGAACTGTGGCTCGATGCCACCGGAGGTGTCCGCTATCATGCTGATCGTGCCTGTCGGGGCGATCGTGGTGTGCGTGGCGTTGCGGATGCCTTTTTCCTTGATCTCTTTAATGAGTTTGTCCCAATCCTTTTTGACCGGGGTGCGTTTCAGGGTTCCCTCGGAATAAATGCTGCCTTCGAAATTTGGGAAACTTCCTTTCTCCTGGGCGAGTTCCATCGAGCGCTGCTTGGCCTCGAAATCGATGAATTCCATCACTTCCTCAGCAAGGGAGACCGCCTCATCGCTCGTGTAGGGGATATTGAGTTGGTAGAGCAGATCCGCCCAACCCATGACTCCCAAGCCGATCTTTCTGTTTGCCCGGGCCATCTCTTCGATCTGGGACAGGGGGAATTTTGAACGATCGATCACATCATCCAGAAAATCCACGCTATCTCTCACCACCTCGCTCAACTTTTCCCAATCTATCTGATCATCTTTGAGCAGGATCGCGAGATTGATCGAACCGAGATTGCAGGCTTCATTGGGCAGCAGGGGCTGTTCCCCGCAGGGATTTGTGGATTCGATCTCGCCTATTCGGGGGGTTGGGTTATGGGCATTGATCCTGTCCAGAAAAACGATCCCCGGTTCGCCGTTTTTGTGCGCCATGTCAACGATCAGGTTGAAAACGTTGCCGGCTTTGACCTTTTCCTTTGCCTCCCCGGTTTTTGGCGATACAAGCTCGTAATCCTCGTCCTGGTTGACAGCCTGCATGAAGGATTCCGTGACGCCCACGCTGATGTTGAAATTGGTCAGTTCGCTGGTGTTTTGCTTGCAGGTGATGAAATCCATGATCTGGGGGTGGTCGACCTTGAGAATGGCCATGTTCGCGCCGCGCCTGGTTCCGCCCTGTTTGACGGCGTCCGTGGCGGCGTTGAAGACCTTCATGAAGGAAAGCGGGCCGCTGGAAACGCCATTCGTGGAACGCACCCGGGCATTGGTTTCGCGCAGGCGGCTGAATGAGAATCCTGTTCCGCCTCCGCTTTTATGGATCAGCGCGGCGTTCTTGACGGTCTCAAAGATGCTGTCCATGCTGTCCTCGATCGGCAGCACAAAACAGGCGGAAAGCTGCTGCAGGTCGTTCCCGGCGTTCATCAGGGTGGGTGAATTGGGCAGAAAATTGCCGGAATCCAGAAGTTCGTAATACCTCTTTTCCTTTTCGGCGTCGCCCTGGGCAATGTTCTCAGAAACCCTCTTAATCATGGATTTCCAATTCTCGATCGTTTCACCAGCGTCGTTCTTTTTGAAATATCTCCGCTCGAGCACTTTTAACGCGTTGTCGCTTAATTTCATA
>CAYRVG010000143.1:0-32623 GCA_964427765.1 uncultured Candidatus Cloacimonadota bacterium | reverse complement strand
GCGCCAAAGCTGAAAAGCAGGGCGACGAACAGAGTGGCTATGAAAACGCGTCTCATGTTATTACTCCTTGATGCTAAATTTATCAACCTGGGCTATTCCGCGCCGTAAGGATACCGTTTGCAAGAGAATCCAGCCCAGCACAAAAAACACTAAAAGGGATAGGATCGAATAGCGCAGATTACCTGTCTTCAGAGCTATCCAACCATACAGTATCGGACCTAAAATCGAGGAAAGTCTGCCTGTCAAGGTAAAAAATCCAAAGAATTCAGCCTGCCGCCTCTTGGGGGTGAGGATCGATAGCATGGTGCGGCTGTTCGCCTGGCTGCTGCCGATGGCGAGTCCCGCGGCAAGGCCCACGAAATAGTACTCCTGGATGCTTGTGCAAAAGAAGGCCCAGATGATGACCCCGACCCAGATCAGAAGCGAGAGGCTGAGGGATACTTTCACATTGATCCTGTCCGTCAGCCAGCCGAAAAAACCGGCTCCCAGCAGAGAGGTGAACTGAGCCAGAATAAAATAGATGATAATGTCCCTGACACCCATTCCAAAGCGTTCCACTCCAAATGGGGCCGCAAAAACGATCACGGTGTAGATCCCATCGTTGTAGAGGAAATAACTGATCAGATAGCGCAGCAGGTCCGGCATTCCGGTGATGCGACGCAGGGAGAACCAGGTCCTTCGCACGGCCACCTTGAAATAGTTCGTTCTCTTGAAGGGCCGGCGGACCTCTTTGAGCAGGAAGAAAGTTATCAGGGAAAAGAACATGATGTGCAGGGCAATCATCGGAAACACCCAGCGTATATGGTGCTCCTGCAATTGCAGGGAAACAACAAGGGATAGCAAGCCGCCCAGATAACCGAGCGCCCAGCCAAATCCCGAAACTTTGCCGATGGTTTTTGGTGTGCTGATCTCAGGCAAAAAAGCGTCGTAGAAGACGTTCGCGCTGTTGAAACCATAATTCGCGATGATGAAAAAGATCATCCCCGCCAGAACATCACCGGATTGCACAAAGTAGAGCAGCGCCGTGAAAATTATGGTTACGTAGGTAAAGAAGAAGAGCAGTTTCTTCTTGGCGCTGGAATAATCGGCAACCGCCCCCAGAAAGGGCGCGGTGATCGCCACCAGGGTCATCGAGATCCCCACAGCCAGCCCCCAAAGCCTGTCTCCATGGCCAACCGGACCCTGGGCAATGACCTTGACAAAATAAAAACTGTATACCACACTGACGATCACCGTCGTGAACGCCGAATTGGCGAAATCATAGAACATCCATCCGATGGTGCTTTTGCTCAGCTTCATTTATCCGTTCCCGGCAACTGCAGGCGTTCCAGTTTGCCCCATTCGCCGCAGATATCCTCACGCGGACTGGCAATGAAAACCTGGTAGCGGTAATCCACAAATTCGCTTATGCGGTGGGTGTGCAGGATATCGAGTTCCGCGAAAACATCGTCAAAGAGCAGGATGGGCTTGATCCGGGTCAGGTTTTCGATCAGAGCCGCCTGGATGAGTTTAAGTACGATCACGGTGATGCGTTTCTGCCCCTGAGAGCCGAAGGTCTTCAGGTCATGCCCGTCCAGGTTGAAGGCGTAATCGTCGATATGGGCTCCAACCAGGCTGCGCTGGTAGTATCTCTCCCTGCCCTCGATCCCGGCTAGCAGTTTGAGGACCTCCTCAGCCTCGCGTGGATACTCATCTTTATGATGGGTGATGTAATCGATGCGGATATCGCGCACCTGGCGGGAAATATCGGTATATTGCTCCTGGAAGGCCCGGTTGATCAGGCCAAGATACTTCTTGCGGTATCCGATCACGCTGAGCAGCAATTCGGCAAAGCGGAGGTCCCAGCCGCGTTTTTCCTCCTTTTGAAAATCTCCTTTCAGGAGGTTGTTGCGTTGGCGCACGACGTGCAGATATCTGCGCAGGATCGTTATATATTCAGGATATATCTGGGATACGGCAAGGTCGAAGTATTGGCGCCTGAAACGCGGATAGCCGCCCACCAGGTTCATGTCCTCCGGAGCGGAATAGATCACTTTCACGCATTCGTAGATGCGGCTGAGCTGGCGTTCAGGCAAACCGTTCACTTTGAGGAATTTTTTTCCATCCTGCCAGGATATCTGGATCTTCAGACCCAAGCCGCCGTCCTCGGAAAATTCACCCTGGATCCGGAAAAAATCCGATCCCTCGCGCTTGAGTTCCTCATCCCGGTGGAAATGTACGGATTTGCCCAGGCCGCAATAGGCAATGGATTCAAGCAAGTTCGTTTTCCCCCAGCCATTGGGGGCAATGATCAGATTACCCTCCGGGCGCAGGCAGAATTCGGCACTCTCGTAATTTCTAAAATTTACAAGAGTGAGTTGCTTCAGGATCAATATCTATGACCGCAGAGGCATCAACAGAAAGGTAATCTTCTGGTTTTCGGACTGCGGCTCGTTGTAGATCATCATCGGTTCCTTGGAGCCGCCCAGTTTGATGCAGACCTTGTCCGTATCTATGGCGTCCAGAATGGAGAGCATGTATCGAAAGTTGAAGGAGATGGACGTCCCTTTCCCGGTGTATTCGTATTTCTCGACGTTTTCCTTGGCATCGCCCGTGTCACGGTTCGTGGTATTGATCTCGAAATGGTCCGAATCAATCTCGAAACGAATACGGTTATTATCGTCCGGAGCCACGAGCGAAACCCTTCGGATCGAGGTTTGCAGGCTGTTCTTCTCCACGATGATCTGATTTGGCAGATCACTCATGAAGGCCTTTTGATACTCGGGATATTTATGCTCGATGATATTGGCGACGATCGTGTAATCCCCATAGGCAAAGACGATCTTGTTCCTTTCCATCATGATCTTCATTTCCTTGATGGAGGTGTCGTGGATCTTTTGCAGGAAGTTCAGGGTCTTGACGGGGATCACTTTTTCCATTATCTGGTCTTCATGCGCGTCCTGGAAAATTGTGTTCTCGTCTTTTGCCTCAGCATCATCCTTGGCGGCGGGAGGACTGTTGGGGACGATTATCTCGGCAACCTTGCGCCCGTCCGTGGCAGCCATGAGGTTGGTCTTTTCCATGATCTTCCAGCAAACGCCTGTCAGAACCGCCCGGTTGACATCCGTGGAAACCGCGAAGGCGGTCTTGCTGATCATGCGGTTGAAGATCTCGGCGTTGACCATGGTCGCGTTCTCCAGTTTTGGTTCTGGCAGGATCGGGAACAGGGTGTGGTCTGCACAAAGAATGTTGAAATTGATCTTGTTGCATTGGATCAAGAGCAGATCCTCGTTTTTCCAAAGATCTATCACAGCGTCCGGCATATTACTGACTATCTCGTTGAAATGCCGGGCCGAGACGGCGATCGTTCCACCCTCACTGACCGCTGCGTTGAAACGCACGTCCACCGTTATCTCCAGATCCGAGGCCGTGATCTTGACCTCTCCTTTCTTGGCATCGGCGTCTATCAGGAAATTGGTTAAAATCGGCGAAGTTGTCTTGGTGGACACGATGCCCGCCAGATGTTGGATGTGTTGGATCAACTCCTTCTTTTCGATCGCTAATCTCATGACTACCCCTTTATATACGTATTATAATAGTTTTGGGTCAGTAAAATAACATTTACTGGTTTGTCAATAGTTTTCTGCGATATCAGATCACAGGCAAAACAGTCCCTCATCGGCAGATATTGCTACTGCTGAGAGGATAAGCGTTTCTCTGCTTTCTGTCAGAGGTTGGCGTGCTTCTCCCGGATCTTATCTGCCAGGGCATCAAGTCCGGCATACTCTTTTTCACCGGGTTTGCCCTTGCAGAGGATTGTTTCCAGTATATCAACCTTGAGGTTCGGGATCAGGGAGGATATCTGTTCGATAACCTTGGTTCCCCAGCCGTAGGAGCCGATGATCGCCGCGAACTTTGTCTTCGGGCGCAGGGCGTTGGCCAGAAAAGCCGCGTAGGCGGCCATGGGATGGGCTCCGACGAGGACGGTCGGGGTGCCAACGACGATCGTCGCGGCGTCCACCAGGGACATTGCCAGTTCACCGATATCAGTTGATGTGAGTTCAAACACCTTCACCCCGACCCCCCTCTCGACCAGGGCGGAAGTCAGATGCTCGACCATCAGTTGTGTGCTCTCATGCATGGACACATAGGGGATCACGACAAGGTTCTCCGGTTTGTCCGCCACCCATTTCTCATAGGCGGAGATGATCAGCTCCGGATGGTCGTGCATCGGGCCGTGGCTGGGCGCGACGAGATCAAAATCAAGCTCCCTGATCTTTTTGAGGTTGTTTTTGACCATCGGGCGGAAGGGCATCATGATCTCCGCGTAATACCTTTTCGCGGCCTCGATCACCAGGGGATCCTCACCCGCGTACATTTCGGAGGTCGCGATGTGCGAGCCCAAAAAGTCACAGGTGAAAAGTATCCTGTCCTCGGGAAGATAGGTGGACATGGTTTCGGGCCAGTGCACCCAGGGCGTGTCTATGAACCGGAGCGTCTTTCCCCCAAGCTCGAGGGTGTCTCCTTCCTTGACCGTCATGATCTTTTCTTCCGGAATATGCAGATGGTCCATCAACATGCTTTTCGCCTTGATCGAGCAAACGACCGTCGCTTCCGGGAACAGGGTCAACAGCGTGGGGATCATTCCCGAATGGTCCTGCTCTGTGTGCTGGGACACGATGTAATCGATCTTTTCCACGTCCGCGAGCTGTTCTGCCAGAACATGTTCCATGGCAGGGTCGACGCTGTCTATCAGCGCGGTTTTATCCGTTCCCCGCACCAGATATGAGTTATAGCTCGTCCCGTCCGGCAGGGGGATGAGCGAATCAAACAATCTCCTGTTCCAGTCCTGGGCTCCCAAAAAAAGGACGCCCGGGCGTATTTCTCTTGGCTTCATGGGAATCTCCTTAAATTAATCTTCAACCCTTTAAAAGTTGAATTTTCCCTCTTTCTTTACAAATATAATAATCGCAAAAACTTTTCCTGGCAAACGCGACCTGGCATAAAGCCCAGGATTCCCGAAGAAGCGCTTTATCGGAAGCAATGTCCGGCCAAATTCGCTCTCAACCAGGCAATCCCGCCCCTTTGCCCGAACCAGTTTTCAGGTGCACCACCTCCAACCCAACAGCCAAAAAAGGCTGGATGTCCCCTCCTGGTATTGATATTCTCCTCCGCAAAAGCTGGGCGCGCAAAAAAGGCGGGAGGTTAGTCCCGCCTTTTTAGGATGTCAGTTGCGAAATTATTTTCCTTTTTTCACAGCTTCTTTAAGTTTCTTTCCGGGTTTGAATACGGGAACTTTACGAGCTGGAATCTTCAAAGGCTTTCTGGTTTTGGGATTGATGCCATTACGGGCTTTGCGGTGTGCGACGCTAAAGGAACCGAACCCAACCAGAGATACTTTCTCACCTTTCTTAAGAGATTGTGAGATGCTGTCCAGGGTGGCGGCAAGGGCTTGACCGGCGACTTTTTGGGAAGTTCCGGCTGCTCCTGCGATCTTTTTAATTAATTCATCTCTGCTCATTTTTACCTCCTTATGTTAGTAATTGTGTGAGTAAGAGATTTACTGAGGCTATTAAAATCAAGGGCTTGTAAATCTGTCAAGCAAAAAAATCACGATTTTATGGGCTTCTAGCCGGTTTTTCCAGCCCTGGTTTCACCCTTTTATAGCTATATCATTGATAGTCAGTTATTAAGGACTTTATCCACAATTCACAAAAAAACTCGAATTTTTCTGCTAATTTCGCCTCAGAGCGTATTTTCCATTGACAAAATATGAGTGTCTCAGTTATTGATTTACCAAGATCGATGGAGGTAATAATGATTAGAACAAGATATTTAGTACTCGCGTGTTTGGCATTAATGTTGATCCTGGCCGCCTGCGGTTCCAACAAAGCCCTCAAAATGGCGGACGCCGCGGCCGACAGCGCCAACGTGGCCTACAACAGCAACTTTTACAACGAAGCCCTGGCAACCTATATGCGTGCCCGGGATTATTATGTCCAGGCAGAACCCGAAGCCAAGGAAGAAGATAACGTCGGAGCCAAGATCGAACGTATCGAGGCCAATATCGCCCGCACTTATATCAAGCTGGCCGAAGACGTTGCGGAGAGCGGCACCACAGCTTATGAAGACGAACTTTTTAACCAGGCGCTGGAAGATTTCACAAGTGCCATTGATTATTATGAACTGGCGAAGCCAAACTCCTCACCCACAGATTCCATCGATGTCAATCTGGAACGCATCCGGATAAACATCGCCCTCACATACCGGAAACTGGCCAACGAAAGCGATGAACTGAGCATGTACGATGACGCCCTCAATGAGTATCAGAACGCGGCTGATATCTACCACGGCCTGGAACTCCTCACCATGACGGAAACCGAAAGGGATGACGAACTTTTGGTCATTTACAACAACATGGCCGTGACCGCCGAGAAAGCCGGACGCTATGAAGACGCGCTCGACTACTACGACCAGGTTCTGGAATACTCTCCCGGCAATGAGACGGTTCTCTATACCAAATACACGATCCTGAAAAACAACATCAACGAGGAAGAGCGTGCCTTCCAGGTCCTGCGGGATTACGCGGAGGCCTCCCAGAACTACAACGCCTATCTCATCCTCGCCCAGGCATACAGGGAAAGCGGAGACAACGATACGGCCGCGACATATTATGACCAGGCGCTGGAACTCGCCGAGAACTGGGATGTTTACACCCGCGTGGCAGATTTTTACCGTAGTATCGGCGATTACAACAAATCCAACACGGTTCTGGAGGAATTCATCGCCAGTGAGCCGGAGGAAGCCTCCCTTGCCCCGGCCTATCGCTTTATCGCGGGAAATTATGAAAAGCTCGGCAACACCGCCAGGATGGTCGAATACTACGAGAGATCCCTCGACGTGGAACTGAACGCGGACGTGGCGCTCCTTCTGGCCAACCATTATTATCAGAGGAAGAGCTGGAACAACGTGATCAATTACGCCTCGCAGGTGATCAATCTCGATCCCTCCAAATCCGCCGCCTTCCTGCTGCGCGGTTATGCCTATTACATGAACAAAAGATACGGCGAGGCCAGGACTGACCTCACACGTATCCAAAACGACCCCACCCACGGCGCCTCAGCGCGTCAAATACTCGATCTGATCAAATAGACCAATATGTTAGTGACAGTCAACCGTGCCCAGCCGCGGTTGACTGTTCTTTATGGAAACCTCATTTGATGAAACAGAAACTTAGAAGCGACGGCTCCATCAAAGCCATATACGGCTTCAAGAACGCCACGAAACTGAGCCGCCCCGTCGTGGGACAGCGCGTTCCGGCCGGATTTCCCTCACCCGCCGCGGATTACATTGAAGGCTCTCTGGACCTGAACGAGCACCTGATAAAGCACCCTGCCTCGACCTTCTTCTTCCGTGTGGATGGACTTTCCATGGTCGGAGCCGGGATCTTCCCCGACGACATTCTCATAGTGGACAGATCGCTGGAGCCAGCCAACAACAAGATCATAGTGGCCGTCTATGATGGGGAACTGACCATGAAACGCCTCAGGATCGAGAGCGGAGACTATTATCTCTGCTCGGAGAACAATGATTTTCCCATCATTGAGGTGGATCGGGAACTGGAATTCTTTGTCTGGGGTGTCGTCACTTACGTGATCCACAAAGTATAGAGCGTGCGCCGGCTTACCCGATACATCACTTTCTCTTCCCTGTTTGCGGTTCTGCCCGCCTTGCTGATGGCGGGAACCCTTGTTATCGAAAAGATCGTGGAATTAAAGCCGGACGTTTATGACTACGTGATCGCAGAAGGTCCCGTCATAAGCGGCTCTGAGAAAGTTTTCAGCGATACCCTCGGCCTGTCCAGCCATGTGGATTACGAGCTCGACCATCAGCGGGGTATCCTCAAACTTCTGAAATTTCCCTCCACGCCATACCTGAAAGTGACTTACATACTGATCCCTCCAGAGATCGCGGAGCCCCGCTACCTCTACCAGGTACGGGAACCCTCGGACAGCCTGTTCAGATCCATCGCGCCACGGGAAAGGAACTGGTTTACCCAGGACGGGGACCTGCTCATCTCCGGCGCCAAGACCTTTGCCCTCACCTTTTCCGAGGACGACGCCTTTGACCTCAAGCAATCGCTGTATGTGAATCTCGATGGCGAACTCTCCCCCAACGTGAATATCGCCGCCCAACTTTCAGACAGCCAGTCCAAGCTCACCCCCGAAGGGGATTCCAAGGAACTCAGTTCCCTGGACAAGGTCTTCATACGCGTCTACGGAAAGCAGTATGAGATCGCCATGGGAGACCTCGACTGGGAGTTTGAGGGCACCCGCTATATCAATTACAGAACCAGCATCGAGGGCCTCAATGCCTGGTACCGGGCCCGCCATTTTGCGCAGGCTGGTTTCACCGCCTCGGGAGGAAAGCCCGCTTATATGCCGATAGAGATCATCGACGGCAAGCAGGGTCCCTATTACCTCAATCCGACTGGCTTCCAGAGCACATACCTCCTGATCGCCGGAAGTGAACGCATCTACATGGACGGAAAACTACTCGAGCGCGGAACGGATTATTACATCGACTATTCCGAGGGTTCCGTGATGTTCCGCACCCTGGTCACTTCCGGAAACGTCGTCAACGCCTATTTCCAATACTCGGACGAATATTACAAGCAATCCACCTATTTCAATTCCTCCGCTGTCAACATCCTCCCCGGGCTGACCCTTTCCCACCATTTCATCCATCAGGTGGATTCCAAGGACAACCCCCTGCTCTACGAATTCAGCTCTTCCGACCTGGATTCCCTCGCACTGGCAGGAGACAACCTTGCCTGGGGGAACGCCGCCGTAGAGGTCGGTCCCGGCGAAGGTTCATACATCCAAAGGATCACTGATGAAGGCATTGTCTATTATCAATACGCGGCGACCGATTCCACCGCGAATTACAATGTGACCTTCAGTTTCGTGGGTTCCGGCAACGGGGATTACGAGGAGTTTTCCAGCGGAAAGTTCCGCTACGTGGGGGAAAACCTGGGCGCCTGGCTGCCACTGAAACGTCTTGTCCCCGCGGTCCGGCGCAGTAACGCGGACCTTGCCCTGCGCTATGAACAAGACCATCTGGAGCTCGGAGCGGAGGGGCTTTTCTCCGCCAACGACAAAAACACCTTCTCTTCCCTGGATGACGCCGACAACCAGAGCGGCTTCCTCCACGCCTACGGAACCCTCAGAGCCGGAGATACCAACCGCGAGACTTACCTCAGGGCGGATCTTGAAAAGAGATGGGAAAACAGTTTCCTCTTCACGCAGGACTCCGATCCCCTCTCTGAATATGACTTCTCGCTGCTTGCCGGGGCGGATTCTCTCAGCCGGATCAAACTGGACCTCACCCTCGGCTCCCGGCGCTGGGAATGGTGGCAGCCGGAACTGATGGCGCGTTACAGTGATGTATCCGGGCTTTACACCCAAAAGGCGCTGCGCCTCATATCCCGCTCTCCTGCGATGGGCTTCCTGCCCTCGCTGGATCTGCGTTCCACCCTTTCCAGCCAGGATCACGACGCGCCACAGACCCCCAACAGCCTGATGCAATATCACGACCTTTCCTCCACCTGGGAAACCCGCCTGCTCAAAGCCCGCCTCCTCTTCAACTATAACAGCCTCAAGTATTCGGAAACCACCGCCTCACACATCGGGAACCGCTATTACAAATTCAATCCCCAAGTCTCCTTCGGAAACCCCAAGATCAGTTTCACCCAGGTCAGTTTTGCCCTCGATAACTCCGCGATCCAGGATTCCGCCTGGAGAAACCTCTCCACATCCCAAACCTACGCCCTCAAGAACAGCACCAACACTCTGAACAACACATTGAACCTGGACCTGACCCACCGGGAGATCCAGAAACAGGATGAAGAATCAAAGAGCAGTTACGACCTCATCAGCCTGCGCAACTCCCACTACTTCCTGGAACAGGCGTTAATGCTTCTGGGAAACTACCAACTCAACCAAACGGAGTTCTACCCCAGGATCCGCGAGCTTGAATACATCGGCGACGGCCTCGGGATCTATGACAGCACGGGCGTCTACACCCCGGACGGCGATTATGACTACGTTTACATCACCAGCGACGAGGGCACCCTGAGCACGGAAACCAATGCCCAGCTCAGCCTCTATCTGAAACCGGGAAACATATTCCCCGCCTGGCGCCGCCTCCACAGCGACATCATCGTCCAGGCCACCGAGCAAAGCGATTCCCTCCAGGACTGGCGCGGTTACTTTTTCTGGCCGGGAACAGTTTACAACGAGGATTCCACCATCTTTGGCAAACAGAGTTATTCCCAGACACTCTGGCTGGATGTCGTTCCAAACAAGATCATGGGCAACCTCAACGTCCGTTTCGACCGCAGCCTCGACAACCGCTACCAGAGCAGTTCCCGGACCTCGCAATCCATCTACGGGGTTGAGATGGACCTCAAAGGATACCTGGGCAACAATTACAACACCACCTTCGAGCACAGCCGCGAGACCGACACGCGCTATATGTCGGACATCTCCCGCAAAACCCTGGAAGCCCTGGCCCAGCGCAACCTCTCCTCCAGCAGCACTCTCACGCTGAATCTCTCGGCATTCAATGAGGAGGGGCTGCAACAATCCGGCACCGATAGATACTCCCTGCGAGGATTGGGCCTGAAACCCGGCTACCGGGGGATCTGGGGCAGGAAGGGAAGGATCGCCGGAAGTTTCGGGATCCGCTACAACCAGCGCTCGGGCAGCGATTTCCTGAGTTTCCTCCCCGAAAAACGGGACGGCCTGCTCCTGAACTGGAACCTCACCGCGATCTACCGCCTCAACGATTTCAGCTCGATCACCTTTGAATATACCGGTAATTCATATCCCGACGACGACACCGCCCACAACCTGAAACTGGAATTCAAGGCGGAGCTTTGAAGAGCCCTGAGGATAATTCATGGAAATAGCCCTGACGCCTCTTGATTTCGCGATCGTGCTGCCCTTCATCTTCCTGGCGGGCCTGATCGATTCTATCGCCGGAGGAGGAGGGCTCATCTCCCTTCCCGCCTATGTCGCCGCCGGCCTTCCGATGCATGTCGCCCTGGGGACAAACAAATTTTCCTCCGCCTGGGGCACCATCTTCAGCACCGCGAATTACCTGAAGGCGAAAGTCATCGACCTCCCCGTGGCGGGGCTCGCCGCCGCCTTCTCCCTGCTGGGCTCCTGGCTGGGGACGAGCACTGTACTCCTCATCTCCGGGGATTTCCTGCGCTGGCTGCTGCTCTTCATCATCCCCGTGGTCGCCGTGCTCACCATCATCCGCAAAGACCTCGGCCGCCACAACCGCTCCCACCTCCTCAAGCTTGGATACCGCCTGCTCCTGGGCTCCCTGGCCGGCCTCGCAATCGGCTTTTACGACGGCTTTTTCGGGCCCGGGACGGGGACTTTCCTCATCCTCATCTACACCCTCCTCATGCACTACGACTTCATGGTGGCGAACGGCAACGCGAAGGTGATGAACCTGGCCTCGAACCTCGCCGCGTTGGCAACCTTCCTCGTCGCCGGAAAGGTCTGGTTTCCCCTGGCCATCCCCGCCGCCGCCTGCGGGATCGCCGGAAACCTCCTCGGCTCCAGGCTCGTCATCAAAAACGGAAACCGGCTCATCCGCCCGATCTTCATCCTCGCGCTCATCCTCCTCCTGGGCAGGATAGTCTACGACCTCGTTTCCGCTTAGCCCCCCTTTTTCTGCCCCATCAGTTGGATATGGCATCTTGGACCCATCAGCCGTTTATGGCTGAAGCCCCGGGTATGCCCTGGCGCTGCTCATGGTTAAAGAAAGAGCGAAACGCGCGGCCCGGACCGCGGAACAAAACTCTTGACAATCCGCCCCGCCTTCGGGAATTGGTTCATTAGCAACGTGCTGAAGTGGTGAAATTGGTATACACGCTAGTTTCAGGGACTAGTGAGCAATGAGCTCGTGGGGGTTCGAGTCCCCCCTTCAGCACCATTTTTTTATCCTCCCAAAAATAAAATCATTGACGGATGGGCAAAGACCTGAAATCCTTGTTTTAAATGCCAAACTCACAGGTGGAATATGGAAGAATACAGATCATACTTGGATAATCTCAACATGATGCCCCATCCGGAGGGGGGCTTTTACCGCCGCAACTGGGAATCCCTTATCAGCGGGGACCTGCTGGATCAAAACGGCAAGGCCATCTTCAAAAAACGCAAGATCGGCAGCTCCATCCTCTACCTTCTGCCCGCGGGAATGGTCTGCAAATGGCATCGCATCCATTGCGACGAGATGTGGCACCTATATGAGGGGACCCCGCTGAACATCCATATGCTCTCCCCCCAAAAAGGCCTGGAGACCTTCGTCCTCGGCCCCGACATCAGGAAGAACCAGATCCCGCAGCTGATAATCCCCCGCCTGACCTGGTTTGCCGCCGAACTCATCGAGCCCTCGGGTTTCGCCTTCTGCGGCTGCTCCCTCTGGCCGGCCTTTTCCTACACGGATTTTGAACTGGCTGATCCCGCCACCCTGGCAGACGACTTCCCCGCCCACAAAGATCTTATCGAACGCATACAGAACCACGATCAATAGGAGAGAATTACTTGACTAAAAAGATCTTCATACTGGATACGAACGTACTCATCCACAACCCGCAATCCCTCTTTTCCTTCCAGGAGAACCGCGTGGTTATCCCCATCGTGGTGATCGAGGAGATCGACCAATTCAAGAAAGGCGTGGATGAAAAGAGCCGCAACGCCCGCCAGATCGGGCGCTACCTGGATTCCCTGCGCGACAATGGCAGCCTCCAGGAAGGGGTCAAAATGGATAACGGCGGGACCGTCCAGATCAGCCTCAACAAGGAGATCACGAACGGCACCTCCAAACTTCTTTTCCTGGACCGCAACGACAACCTGATCATCGGTACGGCCCTCTATTTCCAGAAAAAATACCCGGACCACGTGGTCACCCTCGTCTCCAAGGACGCCAACGTGCGCATCAAAGCGGACGCCGTGGGCCTCAACGCGGAGAACTTCGAGCGGGACAGCGTCAAATTCGAGGAACTCTATACCGGCTGGGAGATCCACGAACTCGAGGACAAGGAATTCGACGAACTCAAAGGCAAGGATTTTGTCCCCAACACGCTCGGTGAGCTTTGCCCCCACCAATTCGTGCGCTTCATCAAGAAATCTGATCCCGATACGGTGCGCACCCTGCGCCACGTGAAATCCAGCAACTCGCTCTACGCGCTCCAACATTACAAGGGACAGGAAGTTTTTGGGATCAAGGCGCGGAATTTCGAGCAGGAGATGGCGCTGGACCTCCTTCTGGACGATACGGTACGCCTGGTGAGCCTCTCCGGCATCGCCGGAACGGGCAAGACCCTCCTGGCAATGGCCGCCGGATTGGAGAAGGTTGTGGAGGAAAACAAATACACCCGGCTGGTGATCTCCCGCCCCATCTCGCCTTTGGGCAAGGACCTCGGCTACCTGCCCGGTTCCAAGACAGATAAATTCAATCCCTGGATGCAGCCCATCTACGATAATATGGACATCCTCCTTTCCCTCCACGACGAGATCCGCACGGACAATATGAAGAGCAAGCGCAAGCCGAGTATCGAGGACTTTATGGATTACAACTTCCTGGAGCTTGAGCCGCTCACCTACATCCGGGGACGCAGCCTGCCGGATCAATTCATCATCATAGACGAGGCGCAAAACCTCACCCCGCACGAGATGAAGACGATCATCACCCGCGCCGGGGAGAACACCAAACTCGTCCTCACCGGCGATCCCTACCAGATCGACATCCCCTATCTGGATTCATCCTCCAACGGGCTTTCCGTGGCGGTCGAGAAACTCAAGGACGAGGAACTCGTGGGCCACATCACCCTCGAGAAGGGCGAGCGCTCAGAACTGGCCGACCTCGCCGCGAAATACTTTTAGAGAGATCATGCCTGATAAAAAGATCCTGGAACGCAGTTGGGTGGAGATCGACCTGGCGGCCTTCCGCGCGAACCTCAGGGAGCTGAAAAAGTTCCTCGGCCCCGGCCAGGGCTTCATCCAGATCGTCAAGGCCGACGCCTATGGCCACGGCGCTTACCAGATCAGCCTGGCGGCGATCGCGGAAGGCGCGGCGGCGCTTGGCGTGGCGAACCTGGAAGAGGGCAAGATGCTCAGGATCCAGGGGGTGAAAAAGCCCATCCTTATCCTCTCCCCATCCCTGCCGGACGAGATCCCGGGGATAATCCAATACAGCCTCACACCCACGCTTCCTGACGCGGATTTTGCCAAGAATCTGAACTCCCAGGCCGCCTCACAGGGCCTTATTCAGAAGGTGCACCTCAAATATGACAGTGGAATGCACCGCAGCGGCGCCTTGAGAAAGGAATTTGCCGATCTATGCGCTTTGGTGGGCAAGCTTCCCAACCTCGAGCTGGAGGGCGTTTTCTCCCATTTCGCCTCCGGGGAGAGCGACGCCGCTTTCAGCCGAAAACAGGAGGAGGATTTCTGGCGCGTCCTGAAGGAAAACGGACTCGAGCCGCCTCTGGTGCATATCGCCAACAGCGCCGCGCTGGTGAACGGCTTTGGCCAGAAGGGCAAACTCTGCCGGCTGGGGATCCTCAGCTACGGGATTTACACCCATCCGGACCAGGAGGGGAAGATCGGCCTGAGGCCGGTGATGACCTTCAAATCCGCCATCACACAGGTCAAAGAGATCCCCAAAGGCGCCGGGGTGGGCTACAACCTCACCTGGAAGGCACCGCGCCAGACGCGCTATGCCGTGATCCCCGTGGGTTACGCCGATGGCTATGATTTTCTGCTTTCCAACCGGGGACTGGTCTCGGTGCGCGGAACCCTCTGCCCCGTCATCGGAAAGGTGAGCATGGATATGATCTGCGTCGATATTACGGACATCCCCAAAGCCGCCCCGGGCGACGAGGCCATCCTCCTGGGCTGTTCGCAGAAGGAACTGAGGGCGGAAAACCTCGCCAGCCAATACTCCGGCTCTCCCTATGAGCTGCTCTGCCAGGTGGGGCGCCGCGCCAGGCGCTATTACTTCGACGGGGACAAGGTCGTGACCAGTTCCCCCCTTTCCCGGCGGGATTTCGTCTCCTCGGATTACCCGGATCCCAAACTCAACGACATCATCCGCGCCGCCCTCGCCCAACGCCTCGAAAGCGAGGAGATCGGCGAGCTCATCTCCCGCGAGATCCTGCGCAACTTCTTCTTCAACAAGGACCGGGACATCCACTACCGCCGCAATTTCAACCACAGGATAAGCCTTTCCGAAAGCGGAACACCCGGCTACTGGCGCGCCTCCACCACCCTCAGTTTCGAAAAGATCCTGCAAAACGACTACTTCACCGTCGCCTGCGCCACTTCGGAAAAGGCCCTGAGGGATTATTTCCAGCGCCGGGACGTCGAATACCGCTGGCTGATGGACACAAATTTCGACCTCACACCCGAGTCCTTCCAGATCACCAGGGTGAGCGTGAACGACCTCAAACTCTCGACCCACGTCCAAACCCGTGATTCCTGCCTGGAGATCCGCTGTTCGCATCCCCGGCTCAGGGATCTTGTGGACAGCGAAGTGAGCTTCCGGATCGACACCCAGACCCTCTATCCCAAGAGCTCCCACCAACTCAGCGTTTTCATCACCGAGCTCACCCACGGCGTGAAGATCGGCTTTGACCACCCCGCCTCCCTGGGCAGGATCGAGTGCGTGCCCATCTTCTCCGGCCAGAACAAATACCCCCGCGTCACCGCCACCGGGCACTCCATCACCGTCTCCACCAAAGCCGGGGCTTGGGTCTTCCCCCAGTCCGGCGTGGTTTTCGCCTATTGAAGCTGACCTGGGCTGAGCTACTCCGACGTCATTTTTAACATCATTTGATCCACCCACTGTGGTCTAGAGGCAGGAATGCAAACAGGCAAGTTGTTCTCCTGCGGGAAATATCCATAACCAAACAGGTGCTTCTGCATCATTTACAGCCAGAACAGCATTAAGAATCTTAAGTATATCTAAGTCTTCACAAAGGCTTGTGTAGACTTAGATATTGTTAAATTCCTTGGGGGTGTAATACTCTGTACCGCTGGCGCTTATCCTTACTCGATGCCCTATGTGGAGTTTGCGTAACGTTAAATCTGATATGCCTGGCTCCTCGAACCATGAGGTTTTAACATTGTACAATGACTCTTTGGAGTTGTCTGTGGTGACGCCCGCGCGGGCTCCGCTTCGCTAAGCACCCCGCATATGGTCTGACACCTCTCCAGGGCTGAAAGATCCGCAGTAGCGGGATCCGCCGGATTGTAAACACACGCAAGCGCGTCACCCCGGACTTAATCCGGGGTCCAGAGAATTAAAGGACTGGATCCCAGCCTTCGCTGGGATGACAGGGTTTTGGAATCTCTCGTATGTGTTTCGCCCGCATGGGACTCATTAATTGCCTGGCCATCAACGAGGGGCTCACCCGCCCTCGCTATGAGTGTCTCGCCCTTTTAGGGCTTGTTAACGATCCTGCGGAGTCTGGCAAACGTGGACGTTTGCCGTTCCTTCACCTGGGATTCCTCTCTAGCACCTTTTTCAACTCTGTTTCCTTTGTGTCTCTGTGGTTAATTGTTTCCTGGATCCCGGATCAAGCCATCCCACCACACAACAAGTTGCGCGTCGGGGGCGCAGGAAGTATGGATGACAGGGGTCAGCGTTTTGGCAAGCGGTGTCCAGTCCAGTTTGGAGTTTAAGCCGGCCTCGGTCGGGGAGATGAAATAAATCTTCGCAACCGGCCTGAACCCCAAACTACGGCTGGGCTACATCAATCAAAACCTCAATACTTATAGGCGGAAACCCGGTAAAAGCTTCGCGACCCGGCGTCACCCGCATTTGTATGGGTGTAGGAGGTTCCGGGGTAGCGCCCCAGTTCAGTGTAGGGGCCGTCGATGGTTCCGTCGGAGCGGTAGATTATGTATTCGCCGGGGTTGACCAGCTGGCCGTAAACCGTCTGGGTGACGGGGCTCCAGCTCAGGATGGCATCCCCTCCGCTCATTGTGAGGGCCAGGTTTTGGGGCATGAGGGGGATCACGGCTCCGATCTTGAACAGGAAAACCTCCCAGAAACCTGAGTAGCCCGCGTTCGCGTCCGGGAGCACCTGGTTTCCCACGGTCATTTCCGTATCGTAGCTGCCTCCCACGCGCAGTTCCCCGCCAGGGTCGATCGCCAGACCCGTGGCAAAATCCGTATAAGCGGATCCGGCTCCCTTGGCCCAGAGCCAGCTCCCGGTGAGGTTCGCCTTCGCCACGAACATGTCCGCATAACCGACGGAGCTCAGCGTGTGGCTGCCAAAACCGGCGATCCCGCTAAAATATCCCGCGACGTAGATCGCGTAGGCGCTTTCCACGGCAATCCTAAATCCCCTGTCAGCCTCGGTCCCGCCAGCTCTGACGGCGCCCCCCCAGTTCCCGGCACTGGTGAGCTTGGCAATGAAAATGTCACTTTCCCCGGCGCTGGTGAGGTTGATGGGACCGAATGAAGCGGTTTCGTTAAAATGCCCCGTCACATAAACCATGGCAGCCGAATCCAGGCAGAGGGAATTCGCCCTGTCAAAATGCCCGCCTCCCGCGCGCTTCGCCCAGTCCACTGCCCCCATGGGGGTGATCTTGACGATGAAGATATCCTCATATCCCGCGCTGATGAGGGTGGTGGCGCCGAAGGTGATGGAGCCGGTGAAGTAGCCCGTCATGATGGCGTTCCCGGAGGCGTCGATAACGATATCCTGGCCACTGGCGTAACCGGTTGACGGGTAGGTCGCCCCTGTGACGGGGATGCCTGTGCTGGTGTAAATGACGATAAAGGCATCGTCGCCTGATTTTCCGGAGACATACACGTTGGCGTCGCTATCCAGGGCAAGCCCGTAGGCATGGTCATTGGCTGTCTCGCCGACTCTTTTTGCCCAGAGCCAGTTCCCGGTGGCGCTGATCTTGGCGGTGAAAACATCATAGGTCCCCGGGCTGGAGAGGGTTGTGGAGCCGAAGGTAACGTCTCCCATGAAGGATCCGGTTATATAGCCATTTCCCGCGGCGTCGACCTCCACGGCATCGATAGATGTGGCGCTGGAAGGACCTCCCGCCCATTGCAGCCAAAGCCAGTTTCCATCGGCGTCCGCCTTGGCCACCAAACCGTAGAGGTCATCTGAGGTATGGCTGAGGGAGCCGAACTGGCAATCTCCGTCAGATCCGCCCACCAGCCAGGTGTTTCCCGCGGCGTCCACGGCGATATCGTTACATAACTCAACCCCCACGCCACTGCTGTACCCCAGCCACTGCCATTCCGTGGACTGGGCACAGAGGGCCAGGCAGGCGGAAAGGGCCGCGAGGCAAATATACAATGCTTTTGAGAATTTCATACTTCACTCCATGTTAAATCGTTCTATGTGCTTGATCACTTAATGAATGATTCCTTAAAATATGTCAAGATTTTATTTGAGAGGGGGATAATTCACACAGATATTGGACTGTAGATCGCGCCCTAGAAAGACGCACCCCCCCCTCAGCTTGGAGTGCAACGCGCCTTGCATGGATTGGTTTGATCGCAAGGGCAAAGGGCGTTTTGGACTTCAAGCGTTTGATGGCTTATAATGTTTGTGGATTTGGCTGATCGTTTGAAGTCCAAGCCGGCCTCAGTCGGAGAGATGAAACAAATCTTCGCAACCGGCTTGAACTCCAAACCACGGCTGGGCTACATCAATCAAAACCTTCAATACTTATAGGCGGAAACCCGGTAAAAGCTTCGTGACTCGGCGTCGCCCACATCTTCGTGGGTGTAGGAAGTCCCGGAGGTCCTTCCCAGCCCGGTGTAGGGGCCGTCGATAGTTCCCGTTGAGGAGTGGTAAACGTTGTATTCATCAGGGGTAACGAGCTGGCCGTAGACCGTCTGGGTTACGGGGCTCCAGCTCAGGATGGCGTCCCCTCCGCTCATCGTGAGGGCCAGGTTTTGGGGAATGAGGGGGATCACGGCACCGATCTTGAACAGGAATACCTCCTCCAAGTTGTATGCGCCCGGATCCGCGTCCGGGATCACCTGGTTTCCGACCGTCATATCACTGCCGTAGCTGCCTCCCACGCGCAGTTCCCCGCCAGAGTCGATCGCCAGCCCAAAGGCCCTGTCCCTTAAAGTGGATCCGGCTCCTCTGGCCCAGAGCCAGGCCCCCGCGACGGTCAGCTTAGCCACGTACATGTCCCGGTCCCCCACCGAAATGAGGGTGGTGGCCCCAAAGGTGGCGGTGGTGGAAAAGCTTCCCGCAAGATAGAGGGTGGAAGTTCCCTCCACGGATATGGCGTTTCCGTAATCAGAAGTTGTTCCCCCCGCCCTCAAAGCGCCCAGCCAGGCCCCGTCAGTTCCCAGCTTGGCAATGAAGATATCGCTTCCGCCGGCGCTGGTCAGGTCGAGGGGTCCGAATGAGGCCGTTCTGGTGAAATATCCCGTGAAAAAAACGGTGGAATTCGAATCAAGGCCCAACGAGTTGACCCGGTCGGTACCCGTTCCCCCGGCCTGCCTGACCCAATCGACATTCCCGCCGGAAGTGATCTTGACGATGAAGATGTCATCCCAGCCAGCAGTAGTAAGGGTGGTGGTACCGAAAGTGATCGATCCGCTGAATACCCCGGCCACAAAAGCGTTTCCCGCCGCGTCGATCTGGATATCCATGCCTGCGGCTGACTCCGTACAAGGATACCCGAACCCGGCCAAAAGAGCGCCGGCGCTGGTGTATATGTTGACAAAGGCATCTGTGCCTGACCTTCCGGTGACGTATACGTTGGCGAAGCTATCCAGGGCAAGCCCGTAACCCGTGTCGGTTTCGGTCTCACCCGCCTTCCTTGCCCAGAGCCAGTTTCCCGCTGGACCGAGCTTGGCGGTGAAAACATCGTGAGAACCCTCGCTGGTGAGGGATGTGGAGCCAAAACTGACTGTTCCGGCAAAATCCCCGGTGATATAGCTGTTGCCCGCAACGTCAACCTCGATGGCCTCAAGCAACAGGGAGTTGGACGAACTGCCAGTCCATTGCAGCCAGAGCCAATTTCCCTGCGCGTCCGCCTTGGCCACGAGACCATAATTTCCCGTCGAGTTATGGCTGAATGGGCCAAACTGGCAAGCCCCTTGACCTACACCGGCCACCAGAGTGTTACCCTCGCTGTCCACGGCGATGTCGTTACATCTCTCAAAGCCTACCCCACTGCTATGACTCAGCCACTGCCAATCCATGGACCGGGCACAGAGCACCACGCAGGTCGCCAGGGCCGCGAGGCAAAGATACGCTGCTTTAGAGAATTTCATGGCTTCCTCCATATTGAAGAATTCTCTTCTTCATACTATAATATAGATAATTTTTCAAAATAAGTCAAGATATTATTCCAGTGTAAAGCGAAATCGAAAGCAGAATAGCCTCGAAGTCCGCGTGAGAAAGTGGAGTAAACGCTACCGGAGGGCGGACCCAGCGGAACACGGATGTTTTTGGTAGATCCGCGGCCGCTTGAGCAAAATTATTTGACACAATCGGGCAAATGAAATTTATGGAACAAAAGTTATTTTTTTGGGAGAATGATATGGCGGACAAGCTGCAAGACCTATTGACACGGGTTTACGAAGAGGGCGTGAACAAAGCGAAGGACGAGGCCGACCAGATCCTGCAAAAGGCAAAAAAACAGGCTGGGGAGATCGTGGACATGGCCAAGGACGAGGCGAAAAAGATGCTCGAAACCAGCCGGAAAGAGGCGGAGGACCTGAAGAAGAACAGCGAATCCGATCTCCGGATGGCTTCCCAACACACGATGAGCTCGGTGAAGCAGAAACTCACGGATGTTTTCCTCACCACGGCCTTCGATTCCAAGCTGGCAAAGGATCTTTCCGACCCGGATTTCCTCAAAAAGGCGATCCTGGAGGTCATCTCCGCCTGGAAGGAATCCGAGGGCACGATCACCATCTCCAAGGATATGGAAGGCAAGCTGGACGGGCATTTCCTAAGCTCCATCAAGGAAGCCGCCGGCAAGGGGATCAAGATCGATTTCTCGCCCCAGATGAAGAACGGTTTCGAGATCTCCCCCCAAGACGGAAGCTTCAAGCTCAGCTTCACCGACGAAGATTTTGCCAATCTCTTCAAATCCTTCCTCCGCCCGCGCACCAACAAGCTCCTCTTCAAGCAATAAATGCAAAGCCAGTATTACTACTTTGTGACGGGGCTGCCCGCGCTTTCCATAGATGACACGAAAAGCAAGATCAGCCTGGAGGAATTTGAGGCGGACGCTAAAAAGCACCTCACCGCCAGGGATCACCGCCTGCTCCAGACCATGACCCTCCCCGAGGACGCGGACGAGCTCCTCAGGATCATCTATGAAAAGGAAAGCGACACCCGCTCCATCCGCGTAAGCTCCAAAGAATTCTGGCAATCCTACGCGGAGGTGATGAAGCAGAAGGCCGCGGATCCTTCCGCGCCCATCCCGAAGGAATACAGGATCTATCCGGATTTCTGGCACCAGATGTTCCTGGAGATCTACTCCGGCGAGGAGATGCCCTCCTTTTTGGAGACCCAGAAGAAGCTGCTGGAAGCGATCTATGACCATTGCGAGGGGCTGGGCAACAAATTCATCAGCCGCTGGTTCAGCTTCAACCGGGACCTGCAAAACATCCTCATCGCCATCAACGGAAGGCACCACAAGGTTGAATACGCCAAATACCTCGTGGGGGGGGGAGAACTCGTGGAAAAGCTCACCAGGGGGCACGGCTCGGATTTCGGGCTGGGCAGGGAAAGCGAACTCTTCGACGAGCTGATGAAGATCTGGGAACAAAACAACATCCTCTACCGCGAACGCGGTTACGACATCATCCGCTGGAAATGGATCGAGGATCAGAACTTTTTCAACTATTTCAACATCGACCGGATCCTGGGCTATTACGCCCAACTGCGCATCCTCGACCGCTGGCTGAGTTTGGATCCGTCCCTGGGAAAGGAGGTTTTTCACGATACGATGGAAGATCTCGCCAATAGCTACACTTTCCCCAAGAAATTCGACATTAAATCAAGAAGAAAATAGAAGGTAAGCTTATGACCAAAGGCGTTGTCAAAGGAATAATCAGCAACCTCGTCCAGGTCGAGGTGGATGGGCCGGTCTCGCAGAACGAGATCTGCTACATCGACCTGAACGGGATCAAGCTGATGGCCGAGGTTATCAAGGTCTCGGGAAACATTGCCTACACCCAGGTCTTCGATAGCACGCGTGGCCTGATGCCGGGAAACACAGTAGAATTCACGGACCGGATGCTCGAGGTGAAACTGGGCCCGGGAATGCTCTCCCGGAACTATGACGGCCTCCAGGACGACCTCAACAAGATGAAGGGGCTCTTCCTCACCAGGGGCGAACACACCGATCCCCTGAACGAGGAAAGCACCTGGAAATTCAGCCCCCTGGCCAAAGAAGGCGACAGCGTGACCGGCGGCGACTGGCTGGGCTCCGTCACGGAAAACTGGATCGACCACAAGATCATGGTTCCCTTCAAGATGGAGGGCAAATACAAGTTAAAGAAGGTCGCCGGGGAAGGGGAATACAAGATCACGGATACGATCGCCACAGTCACGGACGAAAGCGGGGACGAGCACGAGCTCTCCATGATCCAGTATTGGCCGGTGAAGATGACCGTTCGGGCCTACGATTCCAAGCCGCGCCCCTTCAAGATGATGGAGACGGGCGTACGCACGATCGACACCCTCAACCCCATCGCCGAAGGCGGGACGGGATTCACCCCGGGACCTTTCGGAACGGGAAAGACGGTGCTCCAACACAGCATCTCCCAGAACGCCGACGCGGACCTCATCATCGTGGCCGCCTGTGGTGAACGCGCCAACGAGGTCGTGGAGCTCTTCACGGAATTCCCGGAACTGGACGACCCGCGCACGGGCCGCAAGCTTATCGAGCGCACGATCATCATCTGCAATACCTCAAACATGCCCGTGGCTGCGCGTGAGGCCTCAGTATACACCGCAATGTCCATCGCGGAATATTACCGCTCCATGGGCCTCAAGGTCCTCCTCCTTGCGGATTCGACATCCCGCTGGGCCCAGGCCTTGCGTGAAATGAGCAACAGGATGGAAGAGCTTCCGGGTCCGGACGCCTATCCGATGGACCTCCCCGCGATCATCTCCAATTTTTACGCCCGCGCTGGATACGTTTACCTCAATAACGGAACGCCCGGCTCGATCACCTTCATCGGGGCGGTCTCCCCCGCCGGCGGAAACCTCAAGGAGCCGGTCACGGAATCCACGAAGAAGGTGGCGCGCTGCTTCTATTCGCTTTCCCAAGAGAGGGCGGATCGGAAACGCTACCCCGCCGTGGACCCCATCGATTCCTATTCCAAATACCTCGAATATGAGGAGGTGATGGAATACCTGGATGAGAACATCCTGCCCAACTGGGTGGAAAAAGTGACCACTGCCAAGGACCTGCTTTTGCGCGGCAAGGAAGCCCAGGACCAGATCAACATCCTCGGCGACGACGGCGTTCCCCTGGATTACCATATCCGTTACTGGCGTAGCGAGCTTGTGGACAGGATAATCCTGGTCCAGGACGGCTTTGACGATGTGGACAAATCCACCCCCATGAAGCGCCAGGCCTATATGCTCAATCTCGTCCTCAAGGTCTGCACCGAGGATCTGGCCTTCGAATCCTACGAGGAAATCCAGCCCTACTTTATGAAACTGATAAACGCGCTGCGGCAAATGAACTACCAGCCCTTCGAGAGCGAGGATTTCAAGAAATATGAAGCCCGACTCGAGGAAATTCTGGCGGAAAGGAGGGTGAAATAATGGCCGGAACAGCTTTTCAAAAGATATACACCAAACTCACCCAGATCACCAAGGCGACCTGCGCGCTGACCGCCACGGGCGTGGGAAATGAAGAACTCGCCACGGTCGGCGGCAGATTGGCGCAGGTGGTTAAGATCCTGGGTGACACGGTCACTTTGCAGATTTTTGCCGGAACGGAAGGCATCGGGACGGACGAGGAGGTCATCTTCTTCGGCCGGCCCCCCGGACTCAAGGTCAGCGACCAGCTGGCGGGAAGGTTTTTCAACGCCTATGGCGACCCTATCGACGGCGGGCCCGAGATCGAGGGCGAACTGGTGGAGATCGGTGGCCCCTCAGTTAATCCCGTGCGCCGTGAGGAGCCATCGGAACTCATCGCCACGGGTATCGCCGGGATCGACCTGAACAACACCCTGGTCACCGGGCAGAAGATACCCTTCTTCGCGGATCCGGACCAGCCCTACAACCGCGTGATGGCCACCGTCGCCCTGCGCACCGCGGCGGATAAGATCATCCTCGGCGGGATGGGGCTCTCCAACGACGATTACCTCTTTTTTAAGAACACTTTCGAGAACGCGGGCGTGATGGACAAGATCATCTCTTTTGTGAACACGACGGACGACCCGCCCGTGGAGCGTCTCCTCGTTCCGGACATGGCCCTCGCCGCGGCGGAATATTTCGCCATCCAGAAGAACGAATCCGTGATGGTGCTCCTGACGGACATGACGCTCTATTGCGACGCCCTGAGCATCGTCTCCAACCGCATGGACCAGATCCCCTCCAAGGATTCCATGCCCGGTTCGCTCTATTCTGACCTCGCCAAGATCTATGAGAAGGCGGTGCAATTCCCGGACGGCGGCTCGATCACCATCATCGCGGTGACCACCATCTCCGGGGGAGACATTACCCACGCCATTCCGGACAACACGGGATACATCACCGAGGGACAGCTTTACCTGCGCCGCGATACTGACATCGGGAAGGTCATTATCGACCCCGCCCGCTCGCTTTCACGCCTGAAAATGAAGGTCCAGGGCAAAAAGACCCGCGAGGACCATCCCAAGGTGATGGAGGCCTCCGTGCGCCTGAACGCGGACGCTTCGAACGCCAAGACCAAGATGGAGAACGGCTTTGATCTCACGGATTATGACGAACGCGCCCTCGCCTTCGCCAAAGATTACGCGGAGAAGATCCTCGCCATCGACGTCAACCTTGGCATTGACGAGATGCTGGATACAACCTGGGGACTCTTCCAGGAGCATTTCACCCGTGAGGAAGTTGCCATCAAGGAAGAACTGATGAACAAATACTGGAAAAAGGGATGAAACTGAAGTTCCAGTACAACAAGATATCCCAACTCCGGCTGGAGAAGCAGCTCAAGATACGCGAGCAGGCGCTTCCCACCCTGAAGAACAAGGAATCCGCGCTGCGCATGGAAGTGAAGCGGGCGCGGGACAAGAGCCATGAACTGGATGGCAAGATCAGGGAAAGGACCCGGGAACTTGATGAATTGATGAAACTGTGGTCCGAATTCGATCCCTCCCTCGTGGAGGTGAAGGAAGTGGGGATGAACAGCCGCAAGATCGCCGGCGTCAGCGTTCCTGTCCTCGGGGAGATCGATTTCGTGATCAGCGAATACAACCTCTTCAGCGCGCCCACCTGGTATTTGGACGGGATAGACCTTCTGAAGGACCTTTCCACCCTCCAGATCGAACGTGATTTCTTCGTGCGCAAAATGCACATCCTGGAGCACATCCGCCGCAAGACGACCCAGAAGGTGAACCTCTACGAGAAGGTCCAGATCCCTTCCTTTGAGGAGGCCGTCCTCAAGATCAAGCGCTACATGGAGGACGAGGAAAACCTCTCCAAAGCGGGACAGAAGATCCTCAAGAACCGCCTGAACAAGGAGCAGTACGCATGATCGAGAAGATGCGCAAATACTCATTCGTGCTCTACCACAGGGATTACGAGGATTTCCTGGGCGAACTGCAAAAACTCGGCGTGGTGCACATCATCAAGAACACCGACGAGAAGACGGATTCTATCATCCGCAACCTCGAGGAGATCGAGGAATACGCGGAGACGATCGAATACCTGCGGAGATTGAAATCCGAGGAGGAGATGGGCTCCACCAATCTCACCCCACGGATGCTCTTCAACAAGATCGACGCCGCCCGCGACGAACTCAACGACCTCGAGCGCCACGCGGAGGTCCTCAGGAAGCAGATCCGCGACCTCAGCCCCTGGGGGCATTTCAATTATGATTTGGAAGAGAAGATCGAGGACTACGGTATCAAGGTCGATTTTCACACCTGCCTCAAAAACCACTTCAAACCCGAATGGGAGGAAGATCACGCCGTAAGGGTCATCGCCGAGGAAAACGGGGTGGTCTATTTCGTTCTTTTTTACACCGGCGAAAGTCCGGAACTGGAGGCCGATTCCTTCAGTTTCCACCACCACACTTTGCAGGAACTGGAAGACCGGCTTGCCGAACAGGAAGCCAAGATCGGGGACATCAGGGAGTATCTGTATAACACCGCCCCGCTGGCGATCAGTCTGTTCGAAAAAGCCATCCAGGACCTCAGCCAGACCTGCGAATACGAGACCGCGGCTTTGCAGGCCACCAGCGAGGCTGACGACCACGTCAGGGTCCTCAGCGGCTGGATCCCCCTCCCCCTGGAAAAGAAGCTGAAAGAGTTTTTGGAGGAGCAGGGCGTGATCCATTTCTCCTCAAACGCCAGGGTCGAGGAAAATCCCCCCGTAAGTTTCACCAATGGATGGTTTGCCCGCCTTTTCGAGCCGATCAGCAAGATGTACATGCTCCCCTATTACAACGAATTTGACCTCACGCCCTTCTTCGCGCCGTTCTTCATGCTTTTCTTCGGCTTCTGCAACGCGGATGTCATCTATGGCGTGATCCTCATCGCGCTGGGGCTTTTCCTGCGCTTCAAATTCAAGAAACCAGCCATGAAGAGCCTGATGATGCTGGTCGTAATCTTTGGCGTCGCCTCCATCATCATGGGATGGGTGACGGGCACCGCACTGGGCTTTGACCTGAAAAAGACCGCCCTCGATGAAGCCGTGCTCATCCGCAACAACGACCAGATCTTCAATTTTGCCCTGCTTCTGGGCGCCATCCAGATCCTCTTCGGCGTGATGATCAAGGCCTTCAAACTGGCCCGCCAGAGTGGCTTCAAGTATTTCATCGCCCCCTTGGGAACCTTCTTTTTCCTGATAGCGCTCTCGGTATACGGCGCGGGAATGCTCAAGGTGGACGTCTCCGCGATCCAGCCCTACGCCAAATATCCCCTCTGGTTGGGATTGGCAATGATGATGCTCTTCAACAACCCCAAGAAGAATCCGCTGATCAACATCCTCTCCGGACTCTGGCTGCTTTACAACGTGGTCACGGGCTTTTTCGGGGATATCCTTTCCTACATCCGCCTTTTCGCCCTGGGCGTTTCCAGCGCCATCCTCGGCTACGTGGTCAATTCGATCGGTGAGCAGTTCCTTTCCATCAAGTTCATCGGGCCGGTCATCTTCTTCGTTTTCATGGTCTTCGGGCACGCCCTGAACCTTGCCCTCGGTGCCCTGAGCGGATTTGTCCATCCCCTCCGCCTGACCTTCGTGGAATTCTTTAAAAACGCCGGTTTCCAAGGACCCGGCATGGAATACAAACCCTTTGGAAACAAAAAATAGATAACATAACAACCTGGAGGTTACATGCCTTACATTCTCTTACAAACGGTTAACGACACGGCCGCCTTGCTTGGTGGTGGAAGCCCGGCCTATATCCTCGCCTGGGTGGGGATCTTCTTCATGGTCTCCCTGTCCGGGGTCGGATCCGCCTTTGGAACCGGGGTCGGCGGCAGCGCGACCGTCGCGGCGATGAAGAAACGCGACGACATCTTCGCCAATTGCATGATCCTTTCCGCCCTGCCCGGAACCCAGGGCCTTTACGGCTTTGGCGCGTTCTTCATCCTCAGGGAGCACATCACTCCCGAGATCACCATGCTCACAGCCGCTGCCATCTTTGGCGCGGGTTTGATCGCCGGTGTCACCAACCTGTTGTCCGCCTTTTTCCAGGCACGCGTCGTGGCGAACGGTATCGAGAGCATCGGTAACGGCAACGACGTATTTTCCAATACGCTGATCCTCGCCGTGTATCCTGAACTTTACGCCATCATCGCGTTCGCGGCCTGCTTCCTGATCAGCGGAGCGCTGTAAACCATTATATTCAAGAGCATCGGACAGGGGGCTGATCGTCCCCTGTTCCAGCCCATTTAAAGGAGATAGTATGGAAAACAACGATCACAAAGAGTATCAGCCCTTCCAGCAATACCAGCCACAGCAGCAACCCACGCAGACACCGCCCCAACAGCCATATCTGGAACCCCACCGGGGAACCCTGGTTCTGGTCTTTGGCATCGTGGGTCTGATCGTTTGCGCCATCTTCGGCATCCTGGCCTGGATCTTTGGTAATGAGGACCTGAAGAAGATGGATTCCGGCAGGATGGATCCCAGCGGGCGCGACCTCACCAACGTTGGCCGCATTCTGGGCATCATCTCCGTGTGCCTGAATATCCTGGGCATATTGATCGGGATCGTCTACTTCGTCTTTTTCGCAGGTTTGATGGGAGGGGCCTTTCAGCACGGATTTAATTAATCCCTAACCTGATCCATTCCTTTATTCGCTGGCTACATGCGTTTTCAGATCGAGAAACTTGCAGAGCGCTTTCCCGCCGGCAAACTGCCGGTTGTTCTTTTCTATGCTTTGTTTGTAGCCTATCTGGGCATTCATTTCATCCTGGAGGCCAGGTTCCGGCTCTGCTGGTTCAGGGCGCTGACCGGCATCAATTGCCCCACCTGCGGGCTCTCCCGATCCTTCATCGCCCTGTTTGGGGGCAGGTTCATCCAGGCGCTTTATTACAATCCTTTCATGCTGATCTTCACACTCTTCGTGATCCTTCAGCAAACCTCCACCCTCCTCTTCAAGCGCCGGCTGACCCTGGACGCCACGACGGGGGAGCGCAAGATCTTCCTTGTTGTTTTTATGTCTTTGTTCGCCATAAATTGGCTGCACGTCATCCTCCACATGGGATGAGGATTTCCCTCCCCTCGCGTTTTACATATTCAATTCCCCCGTACGGCATAAACTGGTTTAGCATCAAACGTATCTGTTATCAACCATTTTCATCGTAATCCCCATTTATTTTAGATCACCCGCCACACGCCCGCCACTGCCTGAGCAAACGCCCGTTCAGCGTTTGCCGGGCGCGTGGTGAGTTAGTGGCCGGATGGCCAGGCAAATGGGGCGGCTGATGTATTGACCTCGGGCTTGGAGATTTCCAAACAAAAAAGCGGGACCGTGTGCATCCCGCTTGTATTTGTTCGTTCAGAGGAGTGTTTCTCAGGCCATGATGGCTTTGACGTCGTCCTCGACGTTGGTGATCGGTTGGAGACCGAAGGTGTCGATGATCACCTGCGCCACGTTGGGTGAGAGAAACGCCGGCAGGGTCGGGCCCAGCCTTATGTTCTTGAAGCCGAGGTAGAGCAGGGCGAGGAGGACGGCGACGGCCTTCTGCTCGTACCACGCGAGGTCGAAGGCGATGGGCAGATCGTTGACGTCATCCAGTCCGAAGGCTTCCTTCAGCTTGAGTGCGATGACGGCCAGCGAGTAGGAATCGTTGCACTGGCCGGCGTCAAGCACGCGCGGGATCCCATTGATATCTCCCAGCGGGAGCTTGATGTAGCGGTATTTGGCGCAACCGGCGGTAAGGATCACGGCGTCCTGGGGAAGGTTTTCGGCCACTTCGGTGAAGTACTTGCGGCTGGGCATGCGCCCGTCACAACCGGCCATCACCACAAATTTCTTGATCGCACCGGATTTGACAGCTTCGATGACCTTGTCCGCCATTCCCAGAACGGTGCGGTGGTTGAATCCGCCGGTGATGGTCCCTTTCTCCAGTTCCTTCGGGGGCTGGCAGGTCTTGGCCTGGGCGATGAGGGCGGAGAAATCCTTCTGCTTGCCGGGTTCGCGGTCCGGAATGTGGGTGGCTCCGGGGTATCCCGTCGTGCCGGTTGTGTAAAAGCGGTTCAGATAGGTCTGTTCTTTCCTGAGGGGAACGATGCAGTTGGTTGTCATCAGGATCGGTCCGTTGAAGTTTTCGAATTCCTCGAGCTGGTGCCACCAGGATGAACCGTAGTTTCCGTGGAAGTGCTCATATTTTTTGAAGGCGGGGTAATAGTTCGCGGGGAGCATTTCGCTGTGGGTGTAGATGTCTATGCCCTGTCCCTCGCTCTGCTTCAGCAGTTCCTCAAAATCCTTGAGGTCGTGTCCGCTGACCAGGATCCCGGGCCTGTCCCCCACTCCGAGGTCAACCACGGTGGGCTCCGGAGTGCCGTAGGTTTCGTTGTGGGCTCTGTCCAAAAGCTCCATGACCTTGACGGCGTATTCGCCGGTCTTGATCACAAGGGCGGTGAGCTCGTCGGCAGAGAGGGTGTCGTCGATGGTCGCGGCAAGGGCTTCCATGATGAACTTGTTGATGTCATCGCTGGTGTAACCGAGCATCCAGGCGTGTTCGCCATAGGCGGCAACCCCCTTGAGTCCGTAGATCACGGTCTCTCGCAGGGAGCGGACGTCCTCGTTCTCAGTGGCGAGAACGCCGACTTTCGCGCCGTAGTCCTCGTAATCCTCTGGCTTAACCTGGAAGGTCGCGGCATCCGGGCAATCCGGGCAGACCGTTCCGGCTTCCCAGCCCAGTTCCAGCTTGCGTTTGTCGCGCAGTGCGATCGCGTCGCTGATGAATTTGGTGATGTCCTCTTCATCCCAGTTGGCGTTGGTGATCGTGCGGAAAAGGCCTCCCATCACGAAAAGCGCGTCCTCCGGATGATATACTTCCTTCTTCGCCAATTGCACCGAGGCATAGGCGATCCCTTTCATGGCGTGCATGGTCAGATCCATCAGATGGCAGAGCTCGGGGGATTTCCCGCATACTCCGCGTACGGTGCAGCCCTCATTGCGGGCTGTTTCCTGGCATTGATAACAGAACATGCTCATGTTTTTCTCCTTGTATCTATGTTATGGTTTTGGCATCTTGATCACGAGGATGCGCGCGTCGCTCTCCCCGTTGTTGGTGACGGCGTGGGGGATGTCCTTGGGGCTGTCGATGATCGTGTCCCGGGGAAAGCTCTTTTCCTCGCCGCCGATCGTCAGGGTCACGTTTCCCTCGAGCACGTAAAAAGCCACGTTCACGGGCGTTTTGTGGGCTTTGAGGTGCGCCCCGGGGGTGAGTGTCATGTGCACGATCTCCCCCTCGGGCTGTGAATAGATCCTGGTTCCGGTGATCCCACCCTTTTCCAGAATGGGGGGTATTTCGCTGATTATCCTGCTGTTCATATCTTCTCCTCAATGGTTTCTTTGATTGTCTGAAAAAGCGCCTCGCCCTCTTTGACGAGGTCAAATCCCTGCCCGCCTAGGTTCCACTGGCTGATCATGAAGCGCATCGAGCCGATGATGATCCTGAAAATCTGCAAAGGATCCAGTCTCCTGGCGATCATGCCCCGGGCCTGGGCGTCGGCAATGTAATCCGTGACGCTGTCCCTGTGGATCTCCATGATCTCCTGCATCTGCCGGGCATAGAAAGGATCGAAGCGGAACAGCTCCTCGGAAAACATCACCTGGGCGAGTTCGGGATTGGCGGTAAAAAGCTCGTAACGGCTGAGGACGAATCTGTGGATCTTCTCCACCGGATCGAGCTCAGCGTCGCGGATCCTTTCCAGAACTTCGCAGGAGAGGTTTTTGAAATGATCCAGGATCCGCAGGATGAGGTCGTTCTTGTTCTTGAAATGACGGTACAACGCGGCTTCCGTCAGCCTAAGCTCGCCGGCGAGGTTCTTCGTGGTCAGGGCTTTGAATCCCTGTCTGGCGATGATCCTGATCGCCGCTCGTATGATCTCTTCCTGTCTGGTGGTTAGTTCCACGCTTCCGCCTTTGTGTTAGTGAGTATTTACTAACTAAAGTAACCGGCCCCCGAATTCAGGCAAGAAAAATTTTTTACTTTTTTACAATGTGATGGGTGTAGTTCCATCCGAGCCGATCCCAGATAGATCATGATCCTCACATTGCCTGATCACCCCAATGCTCCCTTATGCCATAAATGATCTGGTATGCCACTGTGCCTCTTTTATACTAGATTCGCCGGTAAGCGTTGATATGCATCAGATCCATCCCCTGCCGGACAAAGTGGCCACAAATGGTGGAAGCGCTTTGTTTTTCGCCCGGAACAGCTTATAATATAAACAATGATTCTGACCACACAATCGGGATGAAACCACACAGTATGAAAATATGGAGAAGTAAATGCGCCCAAACAGGGATGAACTGGTAAAAATGCTTTCCCTCTCCGATGAGAAGGAGATCCGGCAACTATATGAGCGGGCTTACGCCATAAAGAAGGAATACGTCGGGACCAAGGTGTATTTCCGGGGCATAATCGAACTGAGCAACATCTGCTCCAAGAATTGCTTGTATTGCGGGATCCGCAGCGGCAACAAGAATGTGAAACGGTACATGATGGAAAGAGAGGAGATCCTTGCCGAAGCCCGCTGGTGTTTTGAGCAGCGCTACGGCTCCCTTGTACTCCAGGCGGGGGAAAGGGAGGACAAAAAATGGACTTCTTTCATCACCTCCCTGATCCGCGATATCAAAGAGGTGAGCGACAACAAGCTCGGCATCACACTCTCCCTGGGCGAACAGACGGAAGAGGTCTACCAGGA
>CAYRVG010000142.1:0-5416 GCA_964427765.1 uncultured Candidatus Cloacimonadota bacterium | reverse complement strand
ATACTGGTACTATTTTACTCCGCTTACGGACACGTATATGAGATGGCCAGGGCGGTCGCCGAGGGTGTCGATTCCGTGGAAGGCATGGAAGTTGTTTTGAAAAGGGTGCCGGAGACATTGCCCCCGGAATTGCTGGAAAAGCTCGGCATAGCCGAAGCTCTGAAGAAATACGGGCATGTACCCATTGCCAGCCCCGGGGAGCTCGCGGACTACGACGGGATCATATTTGGCGCGCCCACCCGGTTTGGCGTGATGGCTTCCCAGATGAAGGCCTTCCTGGACGCCACCGGCGGACTTTGGGTCCGGGGAGAATTGGTCGGAAAGCTGGGTTCGGTCTTCACCAGCACGGGAACCCAGCACGGCGGCAATGAAGCCACCATCCTGAGTTTTCATACGGTACTTCTGCACCATGGAATGATCATCGCCGGGCTTCCCTATACCTTTAAGGGTCAGAACCGCATGGATGAGATCACCGGAGGATCGCCCTATGGCGCATCGACCATGGCCGGCGACGGTTCGCGCTTTCCCACGGACAATGAACTCGAGGGGGCAAGGTTTCAAGGCCGCCATGTGGCAAAGCTCGTGAAAAAGCTTAACTCCTGATAAACATTGACATAATATATGGCTCCTTATTTTATGATCTGAAATAGGGAGCTTTTTTATGCGTATCATTCTTATCCTGGTATCATTGGTACTCGTGGCGGGCATGCTGTTCGCGGAGGTTCCGGAATTGCTTTCCGGCCCCGAGAGGGCGCAATTGCTCGACATGCTGGGATCCGCCGGCCTGGACAGCACTTCCCTCTGCTTTGAGAAGGACTGGAGCCTGAGCACCAAGTTCAAGCTGGACTGGCAGTTGCGCCAGCTGCAAGACCCCTGGCAGGCCCTGGAAGACCTGGCGGAATTACGCGGGATCTGCGCTTGGGCGGATTCCAGCGCAAGCCAGATGCCAGAACTCCTGCTCCATTTGGGCGGAATCGCTTTCAATCTCGATCCCCAAAACTTTGCACATCTACATAGCGAGAGCCTGAAAGGTTATGCTGAATACTTTGACGCGGAGTTGCGAAAACCGAAGGATCTCTTTGCATTGGTGGAAAACAGCCTGGCGGCCCTGAAGAGCGAATATGAAAAGATCTATGCGGACCTCAGGCCTGAGGATCTCAAGCGCCTGCAAGCGTTCCACATCTGGAGTTTCATCGAATCCGAGGATATTGACCGCTACAACGAATATTTCCAAAAGATGGGCCTTCCGGATTATGAAAGCCTGGACATTGAGGAGATCCACGCGAGGCTCGCCGATATTGATCTGGACCAACTGCTGCGCGTGGGGGTTAGGTTCCAGGCCCTGGCAGAAACCATTGCCTCGAGTTCTTCCGGTTTGGAATTCAACAACCGGAAGCCTTTGATCCGGAAAACCGAATTTGGCCTGATGGTGATCGGAACCACGGGCGATGATGAATACAACCCCCGAGACCTCGGCCCGGAACCGGTCTGCCTGGTGATCGAGCCCCAGGGCAATGACCTCTATGAGATCGATCTCTCGGGTGTTCCTGGCAATCCCTTTTACATTCTGGTGGACCTGGCCGGGAACGACATCTACCGCAATTCCGAACCGCTGGGGATGTTTTGCAGCTCTTTTGGTTACGGGTTTTCCCAGGATATGTCTGGCGACGACCTTTATCAGACGGGCGATTTTGCCTTTTCCTCCTTCGCGGGGGTGAACCTGCATCAGGATATTCAGGGCTGCGACGTTTATGGCAGCGGCCTTTTTTCCCAGGGTGCCGCGATGTTCGGGATCTCACTTTTGTATGATGACTCCGGGAACGACACATACCAGGCCAGCATTTCAGCCCAGGGCTTTGGCAGCACTCACGGCGCCGGGGTACTTTTGGACGGGGGCGGCGCGGACACCTACACCCTGGGCGGAAAATATTTCCACGAGCCCCTGATGCCGCTGGATTACATCACACTGGGGCAGGGGATGGGGCTCGGTCTGCGTCCGGACCTCGCCGGCGGCCTGGGATTATTGTATGACAAAAGCGGAAACGACAGATACCTGGGCGGGGTCTATGCCCAGGGCTCCGGATACTGGTATGCCACAGGGGCCCTGATCGACGAAGCCGGGAACGACATTTACAACACAATTTACTATCCCCAGGGCTCGGGGATCCACCTGGCCTGCGGTTTCCTGCTGGACGGAAAAGGGGATGACGCCTATTATAGCAGGCACGGTCCGGGACAGGGAGCCGGTCATGATTGGTCTCTGGGCATTCTGATTGATGAGTCCGGGGACGACGCGTACTCGATCCAGGGGGGCAACGGGCTGGGATTGACCAATTCCGTGGGGATCTTCATCGATAAAAGCGGGGATGACCGCTATGAACGCAATGAAGGCCAAAACTTCGGCAATGCCAACCTGAGCCGGAGCACCGGCGGGATCGGGTTATTTCTCGATGCCGAAGGAAAGGACGCCTACCCGGACAGCCTGCACCAAAACAATGACACCTGGCAGAAAGGAACTTACGGCATCGGCCGGGATATTGAGCTCAACCAGGTCAGCAAGACCGCGATCGAGGAACTGGCGGAATCAGCCGCTTTGCCAGACAGCACAGACAGCATTGAAGATATCTTTTCAGCCGCATCGGAATGGGAGGTCGGCTCCGCCGTGCAGAGGGTGCGCCGGGCCAGGGAGATCATGCTTTCCCGGACGGACGAGGCGATCGGGTATATCCTCGAAAACAAGATGAACACGGAGTCCGGCCTTGAATATAGGGTCCTGGAGGCACTGGCAAAAAAGTCCGACGCCTTTGTGGAGGGGCTTTTTGCCGTGATCGGTGAATCCGACAGTTTGGCGGCGAAGAACGCCATTTCCCTGGTCTCCTCCGTGGGCGACACGCTGCTTGTGGATCATGTCCAGCGCCTTTTGCGGGAAAGGAAATATGAAACAGCCTGCCTTTCCGCTCTGGGCGGGATCCATTCCCAACGCAGCGTTGAACTGCTGAGATCCTACATCGATCACCCCAGCGAGCGTTTCCGCTATATCACAGCCCGATCCCTCAAACAGATCAAGCATCCGCTGGCCCGTGAAACACTGATGCTTATGGAAACCGACCCCTCCTTCCTGGTCCGGGCCCTGATCTGGAACCTGCGGCCGGATGATGAACAATGAACGGATGCAAAGCTGATTTCAAGAATTTTTTGCTTCAACTGGAACTGGAGCAACCGGACGACGTGCTGGCCCAGTTTGAGAAGTATCACGAACTGCTGCTCGAGAAGAACGCGCAAGTGAATCTGATCTCCCGTGCCACGCCTGCGGAAGATATCTGGACCAAGCATTTTCTTGACAGCTTGCTGCCTTTGAAATGTATTGATTTCAAGGGGAAAAAGGTGCTCGATGTCGGCTCCGGAGGCGGTTTGCCCGGGATCCCGGTCAAACTGGCCGTCCCCCTCTGCCGGATGACACTCCTGGATTCAGTGCGGAAAAAGGCAGTGGCGCTGCAGGAATTTGTGAACAAACTCGAACTTCAGGATTGCAAAGTGGTATGCAACCGGCTGGAGGAACTTGATCCGCGGGGTGAAGGTTTTGATCTTGTCCTTTGCCGCGCGGTCCGTTTGGAGCAGCGCTATCTGAAACCTCTGCGCAGAATGCTGGCCCAGGGTGGCAGAGTCATTTTCTACAAGGCGCAGGATCTTTCGGACATCGCCGCCCTGGAACCTGAACTGCTTGTAAAAGAGGAATTTGCGTATGGAACAAGGTCCGTGTATTCTCTGCGTAGAGAGCAGTTAAAAACAGACAGGATAGTATAGTTAGTATATGGGAAAGATAATAACGATAGTGAACCAGAAAGGCGGAGTGGGCAAGACCACGTCTGCCGTGAACCTTGCCGCCGGGCTTGCCGTGCTGGAGAAGAAGACCCTTTTGGTGGATCTCGACCCGCAGGGCAATGCCACCAGCGGTGCCGGTCTGGACAAGGAAAAACTCCAGATCCAGGCCTATGATGCGCTCATCGGCAATGCGCCCCTCAGCGAAACCATCATGCCCACCGCCACGGATAATCTGTGGTGCGTGCCGAGCAACATCAACCTGACCGGCGCGGAGATCGAACTGGTGCACGAATTTGCCCGGGAACACAAGTTGCGCGAAGCAATGGAGCCCATTAAGGACCACTATGATTACATCATCATAGATTGCCCGCCCTCATTGGGGCTTTTGACCGTGAACGCTCTGACGGCGGCAACGGACCTTCTGGTGCCGATCCAATGCGAATATTACGCCCTCGAGGGGGTCAGCCAGCTATTGAGCACGATACGCCTGATCCAGAAGAACCTTAATCCACAACTCAATGTCATCGGTATTTTACTGACCATGTTCGACAGGCGGGTCAACCTTTCCATGCAGGTGGCAAAAGAAGTGCGCCACTATTTCAAGGAAAAGGTCTTCCGCACGATCATCCCGCGCAATATCAAGCTGGCAGAGGCACCCAGCTTCGGCAAACCCATATTCTTATACGACATCCGTTCACCCGGCGCGATGAGTTACCTGAATCTGGCCACCGAAATCATTGAACGAACATGAGGAACCTATGAACGAACACCTCGGACGTGGTTTGAGCGCTTTGATCCCGGATCAGAAAGACGAACAGAGGGATTCCCGGGCTGGCCTGGGAACGCTGCCCATAGACCGGATCAAGGCCAATCCTTACCAGCCGCGCAGGAAATTTGATCCCGAGCTCCTGGAGGAACTTGCCGAATCCATAAAAGCGAACGGGATAATCCAGCCCCTGATAGTTACCAAAACCCAGGGCTCGGATTACGAGCTGATCGCCGGGGAACGCAGATTGCAGGCGGCAAAACTGGCCGGACTGGAAGCAGTGCCCGTGGTGGTGCGCAGTGTCAGCCAGAAAGAGCAGCTGCAGCTGGCGATAGTGGAAAACATCCAGCGCGAAGACCTCGATCCGATCGAGGAGGCGCATGCCTATCAGACCCTGGTGGAAGATTTTGAACTGACCCATCAGCAGATCGCCCAAACGGTCTCCAAAGACCGGGCCACCGTCACCAACAGCATGAGGCTGCTCAAACTCCCCAGAGAGATCCAGGAAATGATCTCCGCGCAGCAGCTCAGCCCCGGCCACGCGAGAGCGATCTTGAGCATTGAACCCGAATTCCAGCCGCTTTTCGCCCAATTTATCATCCAATACCGCCTCACGGTCCGGCAGGCCGAGGAGAAAGCCAAAACATACGCCCAGACAAGGGTAAAACCGGTGCACACGGCTGATAATTCAGCCTTTCTGCGGGGATTTGAGAAAGACCTGCACAGCTTGCTGGGACTGAAGGTAAAGGTACGCGAACACGGCGGAAAAGGAAAGATAACACTGGAATACAACTCCATGGAAGAACTGGTAAAGTTCAAGGAGATCAT
>CAYRVG010000141.1:0-21746 GCA_964427765.1 uncultured Candidatus Cloacimonadota bacterium | reverse complement strand
AGGACCCAGTGGCTGCGCCCTCCGGCGACTTTTACGATGACCTTTTTTTCCTTTTCCCGTTCCCCGCTGAGATATTTCCAGTCGTTTTTCCTGCTGATCTGGCTTGCCAGCTCCAGGCCGGTTCCTTCGCCGTCGATATCGCCCGGGACCTGCCAGCGCATCAGGCTGCCCGAATATCCGCCGTTCTTGCGCAGCCAGTCGTTCAGCCCGTCCGGGGTGATGCGCGGATTGGAGGCTTCGGCGTTGAGCAGCATGGAAAGGCAGCTTACGACACACCCGCTTCTGCCGATGGAAGACCTGCCGTTGCCAAGCCTGGTGTCACCCCAGCGTTCGTCACCCTGCGAATACCACATGAAGTTGACAGCGCCGAAAGCCCCGTTTATGATCAGGATCGTCAATATGACGATGATTAATTTATTCATGGATCTTTTTCCAAATTATAGATTTCAAATATACTAATTAATTGAAAGCATAGATATTTAGACGGGGGAATCTGTCAAGCCCTAAATATTCCTTGCCAGTTCAGACCGGTGCATAAAAAGTGGATTCAAGCATAAGACCTGCGATGAGGGATATGTTCCGGCATCAAGGGTGGAAAATTGCTTCCGCCGCCGCCATAACGTCATCCCCCGCCAAGTTCAAATCTCATGCCCGGGAAAGAACAATGGAAACAAAGCGCCATGTGGTGACAATAGTGGTGGATGATGTCGAAAAGGCATTCAATCCCGTCTCAGAACTTCTGCACGGCTACGCCTCCCACATCATGCTGAGGGTAGGTTATCCCATGCGGGACAAAAACGTTTCCGTGATATTCCTGGTCATGGACCTGGACCTCGACCGCTTGGGAGCTTTCTCCGGCAAACTCGGACAGATCCCCTGCGTCAAGGTGAAGACGATAACTTTGAAAATATAATACAAAGGAGCCATAAATGAAGATCGACATAGAAGGCGTTAGATCCTTCATACCCACCCAAAGGATCGGTGAACTGGTGGAGCTGGAGAAAAACACCCCCCAGTCCCGCATCCGCGAGATCATAGCCAAATCCCTGGACAAGAACAGGCTGGAGCCGGATGAGACGGCCGCGCTATTGAGCGTCACGGATCCGGAATTGAAACAGATGATCCTGGACGGCGCCCATGACCTCAAGGAAAAGATATACGGCAACAGGATTGTCCTCTTCGCGCCCCTCTACGTGGGCAACGAATGCGTGAACGACTGCGTCTATTGCGGCTTCCGCATCTCCAACAAGGAATGCATCCGTTCCACCCTCAGCAAAGAGCAGTTGGTAAAGGAAACCCAATCACTCGTGGAAAGGGGCCACAAAAGGCTGATCATGGTTTATGGCGAACATCCGAAATATTCCCCGGAGTTCATCGCCCAGACGGTGCAGACAGTTTACGATACCAAGTTTGAGAACGGCGAGATCCGCCGGGTGAACATCAATGCCGCGCCGCTGGACATCAATGGCTTCAGAACGGTCAAATCCGTTGGCATCGGCACTTACCAGATCTTCCAGGAGACCTATCACGAGGAAACCTATAAAAAGCTTCATCCCCTGGGGCCCAAAAGCAATTTCCTTTGGCGCCTGGACGGACTTGACCGGGCGATGAAGGCGGGCATAGACGACCTGGGGATAGGCGCCCTGATGGGGCTCTACGACTGGAAATTCGAAGTCATGGGATTGCTCTACCATACCATACACCTCGAGGATACCTTTGGCGTGGGCCCGCACACTATCTCCTTCCCCCGCATTGAACCCGCGATCGGGACGGATTTCACGGAGCATCCGCCTCACCAGGTGTCCGATGAAGATTTCAAGCACATGGTCGCGGTGATCCGGCTCAGCGTACCCTACACCGGGATGATCCTGACAGCCAGGGAGCCGATCGAGCTGCGCAACGAGGTCCTGCGCTACGGGATTTCCCAGATAGACGCGGGTTCGAGCATCGGAGTGGGGGATTATTCGGCGAAGGACGAGGAATCACGCAAGAAAAGCCAGTTCGTGCTGGGTGACACCCGCAGCCTGGACGACGTGATCTATGAACTTGCCAAAGGGGGCTACATCCCCTCCTTCTGCACCAGCTGCTACCGCGCCGGAAGGACTGGCGAGCACTTCATGGAATTCGCCATCCCGGGTTTCGTAAAGCGATTTTGCACACCCAATGCCCTGCTGACCCTGGCCGAATACCTGGACGACTACGCTTCTGAAAAGACCCTGCGGGCTGGAGTGGAAAGGATAGAGACGGAGCTTGGCAGGATGGAGGATGAGAGCATGCGCCTGGAAGTTCAGGAAAAATTGAGTAAGATCAAAGAAGGCACGAGGGACCTGTATTTTTAGGTTTAGATGCAAAACATGCGGATACGGAAAACCAAATTTCCCCCTTTTCCCTGACTGCCTGGCAACTGCCTGACCACGCGCTCAGTAAACGCTGAACCGGCGGGAACTCAGGCGGTTGTGGGTGGGTGATGGGCAAATCCCATCCAAGCAAGATACGCCCTGGAGGAAATTCTGTATCCACAAACCTCAAGGACTTTTTCCCCAAGCCCGGAGCAAGAAAAAAAACCCGTACTGAAATGTACGGGTTTTCTGTTTGAAAATTGCTTGTTCCTATTCAGTTTCCTCTTTGATATCAGCAATCGTTTCTTCCACAATCGTCTCACCTTCGTCCTCAGACTTGGCATAGACGTCGATATCGATCGTGCATTTGGCCAGTTCGGGATAGAAATCATCTATGTATTCGCGGACCGTGGTTTCGATATCCGTGTGTTTATCCAGGATCTCCTGGGAAAATCCCAGTTTGATGCTCATCATGTTCATGGTGCTGTTGAAGGTGCACTTGGGTTTTTCCCCATATACGTTGTTCAGGAATTCAGGCAGGGATTTGGCCAGTTTGGTGATCCCGTTGATGCGTTTGTAGGCTTTCAGACCAAAATGGGCCGCGAGGGCTACTCCGCCCATTACGATTACATTCTTGAAAAACTTATTCATTTATCACTCCTTTATGATTATTTATATAGTGATTTGATCTTGCCCCAGCTTCCGCTTTGTGTGGAAACAGGTTGCAACACCTGCAGGTCTGCGGCCGAGATCGGATTGAGGGAGTATTCTCCATAATTGAAGATCACCACACCCAATATCTGTGAGAACTGTTTTCCGATCGAGGGGGCTTGGGATTTTTGCGTGCCGAAGCTGCCCAGGACAACGCTGCACTGGCCGCCGCCATCTGTGACCATGAACCTGCCGCTTCTGCTGCTCCGGCTTGCGGCCGAGGCATTGATGATGCGGCAATACACGCCTTCATAGGCTTCTGCTTCATGGGCATTGGCAAGCTGGTCGGAACTGATGATGGTGGGATTGGGCAGGGGACGGTTCCTATCCAGCAGCCGGTAATCGCTGATCCCGCGGATGCAGGTCATGCCAAAAACTTCCGCCACTTCACCGCTTATCCTGATATAATGCCCGGCTTCGGGTTTGTGAACGTCATCACTGACGTAAATTCCCCGCCAGGCGCCGCTCAGGGTCTCCGAGAGGAAAAAACCTTCATTGCGGTAATGGGTGGCGGTCACCACGCCTTCCAGGGTAACTGTTTTACCAAGGTAGGGTGAGGGGTAGGAATTGTCCACTCCCCGGGAAGTGGTGTATTGTATATCGTATATCGATAGCGCTGCCGCACCCACACTGAGGGTGAGCAACAAGCAAATCAACATCGTCGGTCTGATCATTTTTAACCTCTTATACCCAAATTATCGTTTCTGAATATATTGTCAAGCAAAATTAAGCCTTTTTCTGATACCAGGCGCGACGGCAGGGATAATCTGATCTGTCGCGTGACTGTGATCACCTTTTAAGCCCTTTATAGTTAATACTTTTAATTTGACAAAACCCTGCCCTTAAAATTTCCTGCTTCACATTGAGGTAAGACATTGAAAGACAAAATAATCATAAAAGGCGCGTCCGAACACAATCTTAAACATATCGATCTGGAATTTCCCCGCGACGAACTTGTGGTTTTCACGGGTGTTTCCGGATCGGGAAAATCCTCCCTGGCCTTTGACACCCTTTACGCCGAGGGGCAGAGGCGCTATGTGGAATCCCTTTCCGCCTACGCGCGGCAGTTTTTGGGGCAGATGGAAAAGCCGCATGTGGATTATGTGGAGGGGCTCTCCCCGGCCATATCCATCGAACAGAAATCAGCCAGCAAAAACCCGCGTTCAACAGTGGGGACGGTCACGGAGATCTATGATTACCTGCGCGTCCTCTTTGCCCGTGTGGGGAAACAGTATTGCCACATTTGCGGAGGCCCCGTCGGCTCGCAGAGTGTGGACCAGATGATCGGGCACCTGATGCAAAAACCTGAGGGCACCAAGCTACAGATCCTGGCGCCGCTCGTCCAAAACAGGAAGGGAGAGCATAAGGAGGAATTGGAGGAGCTTCGCCACGAAGGTTTCGTCCGTGTCCTGATCAACGGCAAACAGCACAGCCTGGACGAGAAGATCACCCTCGACAAAAAGAGCAAGCACAACATCGACGTCATCATCGACCGCGTGGTGATCAAACAAGGCGTTGAATCAAGGCTGACGGATTCGCTCGAACTGGCCTTGAAGATGACGGACGGACTGGTGAAGATCGATTATATTGACGAGGGGGAGTTTCTGCTGCTTTCCTCCCAAAACTCCTGCCCTCGCTGCAATATCGGCTTTGAAGAGCTCACACCCCAGCATTTTTCCTTCAACAGTCCCATCGGCGCCTGCCCGTTGTGCAACGGCCTCGGCTACAAGCTGGAATTCGATCCGGACCTCGTGGTTCCGGACCCCAGCCTGAGCATCAGGGAGGGCGCCGTCGCCCCCTGGGGGCGGCTCGAAACCAAAAGATACAGCTGGACCCTGAACATGGTGGCAAACCTGGCCAAAGCCTATGATTTTTCCCTCGATGAGCCGTGGTACAAATTGCCGGAGATCATAAAACAACTGGTTCTCTATGGCTCCCGGAACAAGGAATTCAAGGTCGCCTGGAAGAATGAGCGCGGTTCGGGTGAATACAGGATGCGCTTCGAAGGGATCATCAACACCCTCAGGCGGCGCATGCACGAAACCAGCTCTGAGGAGATGCGGCGCCATTACATGCTGTACATCAGCGACAAACCCTGCCCGGAATGCGGCGGGCAAAAGCTCAAGGCGAGTTCGCTGGCCGTGAAGGTAGCCGATAAAAACATTGGCGATCTAACCCGGTTAAGCGTCCAACAGGCTTTGGATTTCTTTGAGAATTTGGATCTCAGTGGAAATGACAGGATCATCGCGCAGGAACTTCTCAAGGAGATACGCAACCGCCTGCAGTTCCTGCAAAGCGTGGGATTGCATTATCTGACCCTGGACCGCAGGTCGCCGACCCTTTCCGGCGGTGAAAGCCAGCGCATACGCCTGGCCAGCCAGATCGGCAGCCAGCTTGTGGGGGTGATGTACATTCTGGACGAACCCAGCATTGGCCTGCATCAGCGGGATAATTTCCGGTTGGTGCGAATGCTCTGCCAGTTGAGGGACCTTGGCAACACGGTGATAGTGGTCGAGCATGACGAGGATATGATCCGCAGCGCGGACAGGATCGTGGATTTTGGTCCCAAAGCCGGCATCCATGGAGGCGAGATAGTTGCCACGGGAAGCGTCGCGGAGGTCATCAAAAATCCTAGATCCCTCACGGGCGCCTACCTGGGAGGCAAGATGAGCATCCCCATCCCCTCCAAACGGGTCAAGGGGGATGAACGCATCATCTCCATCCGGGGAGCCCGGCACAACAACCTCAAGGAGATAGATGTGGATATTCCCGTGGGCCTGTTCGTTTGCGTGACGGGAGTTTCCGGCAGCGGGAAGAGTTCGCTGGTCAATCAGACCCTCTATCCCTTTCTGCACAATCATTTTTACCGAACCACGCACAGCGTTGGCAAGATCAGATCCATAAGTGGGCTGGAGCACATAGACAAGGTGATCTGTATCGACCAGCAGCCGATCGGGCGGACCCCCCGCTCCAACCCCAGCACCTACGTGAAGGTGTTTGATCCCATCCGGGCGCTGTTCAGCAAATTGCCCGCCTCAAAGATACGTGGTTACAAGGCAGGCAGGTTCTCCTTCAACGTGAAGGGCGGACGCTGCGAGGCCTGCGAAGGCGCCGGGGTCAAGCAGATAGAAATGCATTTCATGCCGGATATCTACGTCACCTGCGATGTTTGCAAGGGTCGCCGCTACAACCGGGAGACCCTCTCGATCCGCTACAAGGGGAAGAACATAGCGGACATCCTCGATATGGACGTCCAGGAAGCTTATGAATTTTTCGAGAACATACCCGCCATCCGATCCAAACTTGCCACCCTGATGGAGGTGGGTCTGGATTACATGAAGCTGGGGCAGCCTTCCCCGACCCTCTCCGGCGGCGAGGCACAGCGCATCAAGCTTTCCCGTGAACTGAGCAAGGTCAGCACCGGAAAAACCCTATATATCCTGGATGAGCCCACCACAGGGCTGCATTTTGACGATATAAGCAAGCTTCTGAAGGTCCTCAACAAACTGGTGCGCATGGGCAACACCGTGGTGGTGATCGAGCATAACCTGGATATGATAAAAAGCGCGGACTGGATACTCGATCTCGGCCCGGAAGGCGGGGATGAGGGAGGCCATGTGGTCGCCACCGGCACGCCGGAGGAGATCATGAAGAACCAGAAATCCTTCACCGGCAAATTCCTGAAAACGCATTATGACCGGGAAACGAAACCCAGGAAGAAGAAAGTTAAGAGTTGAGAATTGAGAGTTAAGAGTTGTTCCGTATTTGCTTGAAAAGGAAGAATTTAAGATGGCCAAAAGTTTGATTTATGATAAGTCTTATGCCTAAGCCCTCAGAATTGTGAAATTGTATAACTATTTGTGCGAAGAAAAGAAAATGTATCTTCTTGCCAAACAGATCCTGAGATCAGGAACCTCGATAGTGGCCAATGTTGCGGAAGCCCTGGCTGCTCAAACCCGCAAGGAGTTTTTATCCAAAATATTCATCTCCCTGAAGGAAACCAGAGAAACTGGATACTGGCTGAACCTTCTGCATGATAGCGGTTATCTGGAAACTGATCACTTTGATTCAATATATCGTGATAATCTGGAACTACTAAAAATTCTTTCCTCGATAGCGATAACTACCAGGCAGAAAGATGAAGCACAATCTATCAAAAATGGAAAACAGACCAAACCATGAACACACACAAACTCTGAACTCTCAACTCTTAACTCTGAACTTATCGAACTATGCCTGAAATAAGATTTTCTTACCAGCCCCCAACCGCCGGGGAACATGAGGTCGGGATCGCCGGGGATTTTACTTCCTGGGAGATCCTGGACCTGGTCGATACCGGAGGGATCTACATCATTTCCCTGCACGTGGAGAACGGGATCTACAGATACAAACTGATCGCTGACGGCAACTGGATCCCCGATCCGGGCAATCCATCGCGGGAACCAGACCCATTTGGGGGTTACAATTCTATCCTGGAAGTGAAAACCGAGAAAGCGCCTGAATTCACCTGGGAAGATGTCTGGCGGGATAAAAGCCTGTTACTGGAAAGGACCGGGCACTATTTCAGTCTCAACCGAATCTCGGAAGACAGATATGAACTGAGGTTCAGGTGGTACACTTTCCTTCCGGCTGAACTCACGGCCATACTGGATGGTGAGGAGCATCCCCTATTCCGGCTGGGCAGGAAGGGGAAGGATGATCTCTGGCACTGCCGTTTTAAAACCTCAAAGAGCCAGATCGGGATAATCATCAGAATAAGTACCGGCGATCGCGCCCTGTTTTATTTCGGGGAACACGGCTTCTCTGAGGATGCGGATGCGTTCAAACCGCGCGGATACGAACTTTCCGCTCTGCAGGTCTTTGCCGTTCCGGATTGGGTGCACAAAAGCGTCATTTACCAGATATTCCCGGATCGCTTCCGTAATGGCGATCACGCCCTGGATCCGGATTTCAGCGAAGATTATTACACGGATTGCCGCGAGCCCCCTCCAGAAGGGGAGATACTGCCTCCCCACAGGGAATATTACCATCTGGTCCGGGACTGGAATGACATCAGCGGCCTTAAACAAAGCCCCTGGCTGGAAGAGGGGAAGCCGGACTGGTGGTCTTTCTACGGCGGTGACATCCCGGGGGTGCGCCAGAAACTGGATTACCTGAGGGACCTGGGCATCAGCGTCATCTATTTCAATCCCCTCTGGCAGGCAAAATCCAACCACAAATACGACGCGGCGGATTTCTGTAAAATCGACCCTCATTTCGGCACTGAAGATGATATGAAGGCCCTGGTGGGGGAAGCGCATCAAATCGGGATCAGGATCATCGTGGATGTGGCCTTCAACCACACGGGTGATGATTTCTGGGCTTTCCAGGATTGCGTTCAAAAGGGACCCGATTCCGAATACTGGACCTGGTACGACTGGAAGAAATGGCCCCTGCCGGATCCCCTGCCCCCGGATTTCAAGCCGCGTGAATATTATCAGTGCTGGTGGGGCATCAAGGATATGCCGGACCTCAATTTTGACCACAAGCGCCATCATCCCGCCGAGAACTATGTGAAGGACATCTCCAGGGCGGAGCCCAACTGGCCTCTCGTGGAGCACATCCTCAAATGCGTGGGCTGGTGGCTCAAGGAGATCGGCATAGACGGATTCCGGCTGGACATCCCGGATGAAGTCCCCTTCTGGTTCTGGCAGATTTTCCGTGAACACGTGAAAAAGATCAAACCCGATGCCTGGATCGTCGGCGAGATCTGGCACAACGCCAAGAGCTGGGTGAGCCCGCGATGTTTCGATTCCGTGATGAACTACGCCTATTTCAAGGATCCTCTTCTGGAGTTCTTCATCCTGCAAATGATCTCACCCGAGGCATTCCGCGGGAAAATCGAGGAAGGCCTGGCCGAGTATTCCCACCAATCCGCCTCCGCCATGATGAACCTTCTGGGCAGCCACGACACCATCCGCGTCCTCGAACTGGCCGAAGGGGAAATCAGCAGGCTCAAACTCGCGGTGCTCTTTCAAATGACCTTCATCGCGGCGCCCCACATCTATTACGGGGACGAGATCGCGATGCGCGGAGGCAGGGATCCGGACAACCGCCGCCCCTTCAACTGGGACTGGAATAAGGATGCGCGGTCACGGGATCTGCGGGATCAGTACCGGGAGTTGATCAAATTGCGCAAAGGCCAGATACTCCTGACAGATGGCGAATTTGCATTTCTGGAAGCGCCGGAGGGGATCATCGCCCACACGCGTTATGATGAAACGGGCAGGATCAATGTTGTGCTGAACTTTTCAGAGGAAACCCAGGTCTTCAGATCTTCCCGGGCGGGGGAGACACTCTTCAACCTGGGCAAGGTTGTTTCCCAGAGCGGGGAATTCCGCTTGCCGTCGGGATCCGGAATCGTTTTTGTATGTCAGAAATGATCTGATGCGCCCATCGGGTCCGGCGCTTCAAAACTCATAACGGAAGGATACCCCGCCCAGACCGGGATCTGGCGACACAGCCAGACGCGGCGTATCTTCCAGAACCAGGCGGGCGGACACATAGCCGATAACGGCGCTGGCAAACACATCGCTGGCCCAGTGTTTATCGTCGTTGAGCCGGGAATAGGAGTTCAGGGCGGCGATGCCATAGGCGGTCGGGCCGACCCAGCCGGAATCTTTGTATTGATGGGCAAAAATCGGCGCCAGACACCAGGCCATCGTGGAATGCCCCGAGGGGAAGGAGCGGTCGAAGGTCAGTTCGGGCTCGTTCCAGAATTCCTTTCCCAGTTCTTTGAACGGCCTTTGCCTTTGGGTGGCGATCTTCAGCCCCTGGGTCACGCCTTCCGCGAGGATGAAACTTTTCAGGCAGAGCAGACCCGTATCCAGCGTTTTGTCCGAACCGGCCAGGTATCCGCCCAGAGCGGTAGCCAGGATCGCGGGGAAAACGTATTTGCCCTCGCCGAACTGCTTGAATCCGGTCATCACATCGTCGCCCCAGTCAGTCCGGTTGCGCTGGAAAACATCCCTCAATTCCTCGTCATAAGCGTATAAAACGCCCCCTGCGAGGACAACTCCGCCGGCCGTGAGCCAATCCCCGGTTTCCCAATCCAAAGGCGCGGAACACGCCTTCACAGCCGTTTGGGGATAGGAGAGCGCGTAGTCTTTCCAATAATCCCCCTCCGCTTCCCCGGCTTTGGCAAGGCAGGGGATGAGCATGGATATCAAAACCAAAAAACAAGTCATTCTCATATTTTGTCCCATTCCTGAAAACAGGGTTTACGTCAATGATAAAATATTATGTAGCCAGCAACGATAAACTTTCAAAGTTAAACACACTCCATTCCTAACTGGCCCTGAAATGTTTTTAACTGCTATGTCTTATTGCATGCCAATTAACTAATCCGTAGCAGCTAAAAAGTGAGAATCTCATAGGGGTTTCCCATGTTTATTTTTGATTTATTTGCTGCTATAATGGATATAGTTTTAACATTCTAACTATCCCCCATTGCCAAAGGGTATGGTTTTTTTGACGCTTGTCGGGTATGAACCCCTTTCCGCCCTCAGACCCTGAAGGTATGTCACTCATGATTTGACCTTCTACCACCCGCTGGTTTGGGGGGTGGTCCAAGGTGGGCATACAAGAGGCTGGCGAGCATGGTCTGTGGAAAAGAAAGGGCAGGAAAGGATGGCGGCGCGAGTATGTATTACTGAAGCGGTGGTGTATGTTTTAGATTGACACAAAACCTGATCGCGGGATTTAGGAAAAAACAACATATTTGGTGAAGAATGGAAAAGAAAATATTACTTTGCGTAAGTGGCGGGATCGCCGCCTATAAGGCGATAGACCTGGCCAGCAGGCTCACAAAACGGGGATACAGGGTGCGTTCCGTCCTCACGGAAAGCGCCCAACGCTTCGTTTCCGCCCTCAATTTTTCGGCCATAACGGGCGAAAGCGCGCACATCTCCCTTTGGGAGGACGCGGACCCCATACCGCACATCACTTTGGCGGATTGGGCGGATCTGGTGATCGTGGCGCCCGCGACGGCGAATATCATGGCCAAGGCCGCCCACGGGATCGCGGACGACCTGCTCTCCTCCATACTTTTGTCTCACACCAGGCCCATTCTCTTTGTACCCGCCATGAATGTGCATATGTACGGCCATCCCGCCACCCAAAGCAACATCGCCGCGCTTGGGGAGCGGGGGAACCACTTTCTGGAGCCCGCTGTGGGCAGGCTTGCCTGCGGTTATGAGGGCAGGGGGAAATATCCTCCCAACGGGGAGATCGTTTTCGCCATTCGCTGTTATTTGGAACGTGGAGGGGATATGCGAGGCAAAAAGGTTCTGGTGACCGCCGGAGCGACCGCAGAACCGCTCGATCCCATGCGCACACTTACCAACAGATCCAGCGGAAAGATGGGCCGGGCGATTGCCCGGGCCTTTGCTCTGAGGGGAGCGGAAGTGACCCTCATCCACGGGCTGATGGGCGAACAGCCGCCATACTACCTGCACGATCCTGTTTTCACACCCACGGTTGGGGAGATGGCGGACGCTGTGCTGAAGGATTCCAAAACCTACGACATCATTGTGAAATGCGCCGCCGTGTCCGATTTCAAACCGGCCAAAACTTCTTCCCAAAAGATCAAGAAGGGCGGCAAACTGGATCTGGAACTCGTTCCGACAACCGATATCTTGGCAGAACTGGGAAAAATAAAGCCGAAAAAGCAGAAACTGGTCGGCTTCGCGGCCGAGACCCAAAACCTCATCGAAAACGCCACCGCGAAGTTGAAGCAGAAAAACCTCGACCTGATATGTGTTAACCATCTTGACACGGCTGGAAGTGACGAAACAGCCCTGACCCTGATCTTTGCCAAGGCGAAAACCAAACCCGTCAAACTCAGCGGCGATAAATTTGACGTGGCGCTGAAACTGACGGACCGGATCCTCGAATTATGAAAAGCAAGCTGCTCATCATCACAGGCGCCAACGGACAGGTCGGCAGTTTCCTCGCCAGATCTTACGCTGGGGGATCAGAACCACTGCTCCTTCTCTATCACAAGGGTTTTCAGCGTATCGGGGACCTGCGACAAAAGGGCAGGGTGATCCTCAAGGCCTGCGATCTCCGCTCATTCAAGGAGACCATTTCAGTGATCGAATCCGCTTGCCGGGAGTTTGACGCCGTGCCAGCGCGGGTGGTGCACACCGCCGCGCTGCGCAGTTACGATGCCAGATCCCTGGCGGAAAGCGATCCGGAGATTTTTTACAAAGTATTGGAGACAAACCTCAGGATGGCTTACAACACGCTCCGCGCCTGCCTTCCAGGTATGCTTGCCCAGAAGTTCGGCAGGGTCGTCATGTTCGGCTCGAACGTCGTTGCCACGGGCTTGAAGAACGGAGCCGCCTACGCCGTTGCCAAGGCGGGCATCGTGAACCTCGTCAAATCAGTCGCCCTGGAGACAGCGTCCTCCGACGTATTGATCAACGCCATCTCCCCGGCGCCCATCAAAACTGAACTGGAAGACGATTATGCGGGGGAATACCTCCAATTCCGCAAAGAATACTTTGCAAGATACCGGCGACTCAGCCCAACCGGGAAGCTGGTTCCCCGGCAGGAGATAAAAACTTTTGTGGATCTTCTTTTGAGCGATGAGATAAGGAATTATACCGGGGCCAACATCATCATTGACGGAGGCCTTTCAACCGCCGTTTCCGGCGAGATCCAGGAGGAAAATTGAACTTTCCCAAAATCATGATTGCACTCAGCCTCATTGCTTTCTGCCTGCCTCTCTTTTCGGTGGCGTTCAGGGATGGGGAAAAACTTACTTTCAACGTTAAATATGGTATTGTCTCCGCAGGTGAGGCCACCCTGGAGGTAAGATCTTTGAATTACCAGGGAAGGGATGTGTGGTATCTGAGCACCAACGCGCGGACGTATCCTTTCTTTGACGTCTTTTTCAAGGTCCGGGACAAGGTGGAATCCTGGTGGGACAAAAAAACTTTGCTGACCCATAAATTTGCCAAAACCCTGCGCGAGGGGAATTACCGCCAATACAGGATCCATACCTACGATCAGGACAGCAGGAACACTTCCTACCAGAAATGGAGCTACAAGGACGACGCCTGGGAAACCCAGAACATGGATCTGCCCTTCACCACCCAGGATATGCTCAGCGCTTTCTATTATGTGCGCACCCAGCCAATGAAACCCGGGGACAGGATCAGCGTGAACATCACTGCCGACGGCAGGGCGGTTCCGACCGAGATCGTCGTCCACCGCCGGGAAAAGGTCTCCAGCATCTTTGGAAAGATTGACTGCCTGGTGATCCAGCCCATGGTGAAAAGCGAAGCCATCTTCAAGCAGGAGGGCAATATCATGATCTGGGTCAGCGATGACGCCTACAAGATCCCGGTCCAACTCGAGAGCGCCGTGGCGTTTGGTTCTTTTGTGGCCAGGCTCACCGACGCGGAAAACGTGCCTTACAAGGTTAAATATCCGAATAACTGATGCCGGATTATCTGGACCTGGAATCCTATGATTACCATCTGCCCAGAGAGCTGATCGCCCAGTATCCGCTTTCGGACAGAAGTTCCTCCCGGCTGATGCAGGTGGACAGGAATACTGGGAACATCTCGCATCTGCATTTTAGGGATATTGTCAAACTTCTGCTTCCCGGTGAGGTTTTGGTGGTCAACGACAGCAGGGTCATCCCAGCCAGGCTTTATGGCCAAAAGACGAATGGTACAAAGATCGAGATCCTGCTGCTGCACAAGGTGGGGGAGGCCACCTGGAAATGCATGGTCCATCCTGGCAAACGCCTCAAAACATCCCAGTGGCTGGAGTTCTCACCCGGTTTCAAAGGTCATGTTTCCCTGCCTGACGCCGATGGACTCCGGGAGATCAAATTTCAGGACAAGGCCAACTACTGGCGGGAAATCGAGCGGATCGGGCACGTCCCGTTGCCGCCCTACATCAAAAGACCGGATGAGACCCTGGACAGGGAAACCTACCAGACCGTTTACGCCCGCGAGCCCGGCTCCGTCGCGGCTCCAACCGCGGGATTGCATTTCACGCCTGAGCTGATGGACGCCCTCAAAGAGAAAGGCGTCATCATTTGCAACGTCCTGCTCCATGTGGGAATGGGCACTTTCCTGCCCGTCAAGACCGAGCGCATAGACCAGCACAAGATGCACAGCGAATATTGCACGCTTCCGCCCGGGACCGCGGAGATCATAAATTCCGCCAGGCAGGAAAAAAGGAGGGTCGTGGCGGTCGGCAGTACCACGATCCGCACCCTGGAAAGTTTTTGGCAGGGAGGACAGATAATGAGCGGCTCTCGCTGGACGGATATCTTCATCTATCCGGGCCGGAAAATTCAGGTGGCAGACGCCCTGATAACGAACTTTCATTTGCCCAAATCCTCACTCCTGATGATGATCTCCGCCTTCGCGGGTTATGAACTCATCAGAAATGCCTATAAAGCCGCGATTGAGGAGCGCTACCGCTTTTTCAGCTACGGCGATGCCATGTATGTCTCATGAGAAACTGCCTCTTTTACCATTCTCTGGATAGCACCGTCAAAGAATACGAAAGGCTTTCGCGGATCGGCGGCAGTGAGGACAGATGGATCATACGCTCCGGGGAGCAATCCGCTGGCATGGGAAGGGACGGCAATGCCTGGTTTTCCCCTCCCGGCAGTCTGTATCTGAGTTTTGACTTTCTCTATCCTGAACCGGTGCCCTCCTTTTCCCTCTATGTCGGTCACTGCCTGCATGAATTGCTGTCAAGCTTATTTCCTCTGCGCGATCTGGCCATCAAATGGCCCAACGACCTGTATCTTGCCGGCGCGAAGCTGGGCGGTGTCCTTTGCAAATATCAGCCCCAGGAAAATAAATATATAATCAGCATTGGGATAAATACAAACATTCAAATACATAATGTATCACATCAATATGATGTGGCTATCTTAAATAATGCCATAGGCTTCAATATATCCAATTCTGTGCTTGCCGAACTTATTGTCAAAACTGTGGAGGGACAGGCCGGGATCCTGGGAACCCCCTCCTCCTACATTGATTACTGCAACGCCTGCCTTTACGGGATGGGGATGGCCGCCGAGGTCTTTCAGGCTGATTCAACCGCGCGGGGCAGGATCTCGGGCATATCTTCCGACGGTTCGATCTCCCTTATCGATGCCAGCGGGGTGACACGGAACTTTTACAGCGGCAGCCTGCGCATTTTGGCCGGGCAGTGGAATCAAGCTTTTTCTTGACAGATAATGAAGGGAAAAATTTAAGTGAAAAAAGTATTGTTAATTTCCAGGAGGAAGAATGAACAAATGGATACTAATCGTCCTCGTTGCGCTGCTTGGCCTGTATTCCTGCACATCCAACCGAGCCGCTCAGGACCACGTTATAGTTGAAAAGGCGGAACTCACGACCAAGGTGGCGATCCTACCCCTCACCGCCTTGGACAGTTCAAGCAGATATATCACCAAGATCCTCACCGTGCGTGATCTGGAACTCACTTTTGACAAGTATGCCAACTACACCCTGCTGGATATGGAACAAACCGCCCAGCAGTTCGAATACACTGGTTACATCGATGTTGAGGGACTTGAGACCGAGGAAATGAAGGAAGTTTCCGAAAACCTTGCGGCAGATGTCATCATTTTTGGAACGGTGAGTGAGAGTCGCGCTGGAATATACAACATCTCGATGCGTTTTTACAGCACGATCTCCGAGGAACTGAAACAGATCAGCTTCAATGTCGGCAAGGAAAAATCAGCGCGCTGGAAAGCGCTCGACGACTATATGATGACTGAACTGGACAACTTTGTCTCCAACGAGATGGACAAGATCTTCAATATCGCCACCAACTATTACAACCTTGGCAACTACGCCCAAGCCGAACAGGCCCTGAAGCAAGTGGTGGCCCTCAAGCCGGACAAGGTCGACGCCTATTACTATCTGGGCAATATATATTTGCAGACCGGCAGGGAGGCGCTGGCGGAGGAAAACTTCCTCAAGGCGCATGAACTCGATCCCGAGGACCAGCGTAGCGCCATAGCCCTGATCGATCTTTACGAAAAGACGAACCAGCCCACCAAACGCATCGCCCTGATGGAAGAGCTTGCCACAGCCAACGATGACGAAGAACTTTGGCTGGCCATTGGAAACCTCTATGCCCAACAGGGTGACAACCAGCAAGCGGAACGCGCTTTCAGGCAGTCTCTGAGCATCAATCCCGATTATTCGACCTGCACTGTCCGGCTGGCTCTGATGCTTTACGAACAGGGCAACTATGCCGAAGCCATCCCCCTGCTGGAAATAGCCTTTGAGGAGGCTCCGGACAACGAATTCATCAGCCGCAGGCTGGCCACCGCCTACCAGAGAAGCGGACGCATGGAGGATGCCATCGCCAAATATGAGGGATTGATCGAAAGCGATCCCACCAACGCCAACGCCTATCTCAACGCCGTTGGGCTTTACCGGACGATCGCCGCCGAAACCGATGACCCGCAGGTACGGCAGGAGATGAATACCAAGGCGCTAGATACGATCCTGGCCCTGAAGGAAATAGAACCGGAAAACGAGTATGTCTACCTCAATCTGGCTGCGATCTATCTTGGCCAAAACAGGTATAACGAAGCAGAAACGAACGCCAACCTGACCATTGCCAGGAATCCCTCCATCGCCCAGGCCTACATCATCCTCTCCGTGATCTATCAAACCCGTGGAACCGAGGTTTACAACAATTACCTCGATCTGGACAGGCAGGCGTCGCAGGCTGTCGGCAGAGAGGCCACACGGCTGAAAAACGCCCGTGACGCAGCCCAGCAAAATGCCCGCTCGCTTTTGAACAGGGCAAAATCCAATCTGGAAAGCGCCCGTAGCAATTCCACCGAGCCTGAGGTCCTGCAGGATATAAACAACCGCATCAGCAGGATCAACCAACTCCTGAACCAGTTGTAAATACCATACCCCCAAAGGGTTTGGCAAGATATGACAAGCGCCCGGATCACACCGGGCGCTTTGTTCATGCTGATTTTTTCAAGGATCCTGGGATCAATTGCTCATTTGAATGCTTCCATGCCGCTGAAATCACGGCCTGGATCAAAGCTTTTCAGGATGAGCAGGTCGCTTTCGGTCAGTTCGTCCAGGCACATCCGGGTGAGCAGTTCACCCATCCCGGGTCCAAGCATGAAGCCCTGGCCGCACATTCCCACCGCGTTGAACAGGTTTTCGCCGGCCTTGCCCACGATCGGGAAACCGTCCGGCGTCATCGGATACTGCCCTCTCCAGGTGCGGCGCACTTTCAGGTAACGTAGCCTGGGATAGATCTCCAGCATGCGTTTGCTGCAGTGCGGCAGGAATTCTGAGGTGCTGCGGTTGTCTATTCCCGTGATCGGAGGTTCGGGAGTGACGCAGAAAACCACCTGTCCTTCAAAATTCTGGTAAAAATAGAAGTTCACGGAGCCAGGGCGCTGGCGCATGTCCACCACCATTGGCCCCATGAACATCGCCACCGGTTCGGTTATCCCGGCTTCGTGGTTATCAGGGAAAACCGGAAGGTCCACATTTGCCAGCGAGCCGATCCCGCGGGCGTGATTCCCGGCCGCGTTGACCACCATTCCGGGGTTGTATCCATCCTTGTCTGTTTGCACCTTTTTGATCCTGCCCGCCTCGATCTCAAACCCTGTGACCTTTTCACGGAAGCGGAACTGCACCCCAAGTTCCAGCGCGTGCTTGTAATAGGCGGCGTTTGTGAGCAGGGGGGAGCAGCTTCCGTCCTCCGGGGAATAGGTGGAGCCAAGCAGGCCGTTCATGTTTATGCCCGGAACAAGTTCGTTGTATTCTTCCGGCGTGATCCAGCGGATATTGAGACCAAATCCATGCTGTGTCTTCATCAGGTCTTTCAGGATCTTCTCGTCTTCGGCAGTGTAGGCGGGATAACTGTAGCCGTTGCTCATCCAGCCGATGTCTTCGCCCCAGGTTTCCTTCCAGGTGCGCATGATCTCAATGGAGCGCTGGCAGACGTGGATCTTGCCATGATCGCTGTGTGTGGCCCTCACGCCGCCAATGGCCTTTTTATTGTTCTGCTGGCCCGGGGAATGCTCCGCGTCTATGACCAGAACGCTCAGTTTGCGCTTTGCCAGGTTCAGTGCCGCGGGAAGCCCGATCGATCCCGCGCCGATGATCACCGTGTCAAATGTCTTTTCCATCTTCAGTCTCCATCCGGAAATTTATCCAGGGCAACTTCAACAAAAACAGGCCGTCTCGTGTTCGGGACCACCTTCTCGGGCGGGATCCCCTCTTCCTTCAGCAGGCCGTTGATCAGGGTTTCGCAGGTCTTGCCGCCGCAGGGTCCCATCCCGGCCCTGGTGATGGACTTGATCTCGTTAAGATCTGTTATTCCGGCTCGGATCAGCTCCCGGACCTCACCAGCGCTGACCCTCTCGCACAGGCAGACCATGGCGTCGTCGGCCATTTTATCAGGGATGATGGGCTCCGCGAGGGGTTTGCTCACTTCCGGGGATTGGATCCGGAAGGAGGCGATCTGTTTGGCGATCCCGCGGGGAACCTTGACCTGGACGAGCTGGGTGTGGCGCTTGCTGAAATCCAGCACAGCGCTTATGGGAAACGAACCCAGAATTTCGCCGTCCATATCCGTCAGTTCTATCTCGTCCCCGGTTTTTTTGGGGATGTTGAAAACTTCATAGGGGATCGTCACGGTCGGGTTTTTGGCGTCTTTACGGAAATCGACCAGTGTGATCGCCAGTCCGGGGCAGATCAGCAGGCATTTGAAGCAGCCCACGCATTTGCCCGTGTAGCGGGGCAGGGCCATCAGCCCGCCGTCCTCCGTCTGGATGGAATTGGTGGGGCAGACCGTCGTGCAGGGATTGCAGGGGATCTCCTGCAGGCAGTGGATCACGGGGAAAACCCCTTCCTCGGGGAGGTTTTCCTGATACCCTTTGATGGCGCCGGGATGGGATTTGAGTATCTCTGCCTTTTCATACCATTCCTGGGGGACTTTGCTCTCTTCGCCTGCTCCGCAATCCTGCGCGATCTTCAGCCCGGCGATCTTTCCATTGAACATCGCGGAGGATGCCTCGGCTATCTCCAGGGCGTCGCCGGCCGCGTGGACCGGGATCCCGGCTTCCTCAGCTTCACGGGTGAATTCGGAGAGCGAATCCAATCCCACGGCGATGAGGATGGTATCGCAGGCAAAGCTCTTTTCCGTCCCCGGGAGGGGCTGGAATCCATCGTCAACCTGGGCAATGGTGATGCTTTCCACGCATTCCCTGCCATTGGCGCTGAGTATGGAGTGTGATGTATGGATCGGGACGCCCAGACGCTTAAGCTTGTCCGCGTGCACCTTGTATCCGCCGCACTGGGGCATCGCCTCGGCAAGGCCGACCACCTCGATCCCGGCCTGCAGGGCGTGGTAGCCGGCGATGAGGCCCACATTGCCTCCCCCGATGATGAACAGGCGCTGGGTGGGACGGATGAGGTCTCTGTTCACCAGGGTTTGGAAAGCCCCGGCGCCGTATATCCTGGCCAGGTAGTTGCCCGTGAAGCGCAGGAATTTTTCCCTTGCCCCGGCCGCGTTCAGGATGCGTTTTGGAGTGACGATCTTGTAGGTTTCGTCCTTGAGGATCCCCACCTTCTTGTCGCTGAATACAAAGAGTGCCGTGCTTTTAAGCCAGATCTTTACACTCGGATGCCTGCTCACTTCCCCGGAAAGCAGTTTGCCGATGTCGTGTCCGCGGGTGCCGGCGTTGCTGTCCTCCTCGGAACCGAAGAATTTGTGGGTTTGCAGCACCAGTTTGCCGCCCAGCGCGTGTTTGTCGTCGATCAAAAGGGTGTCTATGTTTCTTTTGCCCAGCTCGATCGCGGCGGAAAGCCCCGATGGTCCGCCCCCGATGATCAAAACATCTGTATCGACGTGTTCGATCCTGGGTCGTCCGGAAACGGGCACGGATTCCGGCAGTTCTGGCAGCCCTTCGGCGGAGCGCGCTTCCATCCCCTGCCGGACCTCTGTCATGCAGGATTTGACGGCCACGCCGTCGGCGATGACGGTGCATTTGGCGCATTGCCCGTTGGCGCAGAAGATGCCCTGCGCGCTTCCGTCCCTGGGATGGTGGCCGAAGACGTCTATCCCGTTGGCGATCAGCGCCGAGGCGACCATCTCGCCTTTTTTGGCGGTCATGGGCCGGCCGTTCCAGCTGAAAAGGATTTCCTCCCTCTCGGTTACATCGAGGATCGGGTGTTTTGTAATGCGGTGATTCTCCATTGCGGGGGAAATCTCCTTGAAAAGGTATTTTTTCTCAAAAACTCTGGGGAGCGCCTGTATGTCAAGCAAAAGCTGGAAGATGCCGGTCACCGTTTACATGCCAAAGGCGCCGCGGGTTTCTGATGATCCCTGGTTTGAAGATCTCCTCCCGCCATAACTCACATCAGGGGGGGATGCATGCTCATGCGGGCGCGCAATTGAAACTGAAGGCGGAGGAATAAAAAAAGTTGACCAATAACGCCGACGCGCCAAAATGATATTCACGATCCAAAAGACAGCGTATCGACCAGATAAGCGCAGGGAAGGTGAATTGATGAAGACGATATGCAAGAATTGCGGCAAGACCGTGCGGGGGAATTACTGCCAGAATTGCGGCCAGGCTGCCGATACGGGGAAGGTGAGCTGGAGATTCTGCCTCAATGAACTGATCCTGAATAATTTCAGCCTCAACCGGGGTGTGTTCTACACAGCCAGATCCCTGCTGATCCATCCCCAAAAGATGGTCCGCGAATATCTTGCGGGGAAACGGAAGCGCTATACGGGGGCTTTGCATTTCCTGGTTTTTGTTCTGGTGCTGAGGGGCCTGCTGAATCTGATCTTCGGGGAGCGGGGCACTGGTGACGTTCTGGGCTTCCAGATCCAGCTCAGCGAAGTTCCCATTGAATTTCAGCAGTATGACAGGATCATGATCCTGGTGCTCACCCTGGTTCCGTCATTCGTGAATTATGCCCTTTACAAACGCTTGAAATACAGCCTGGCGGAGCATTTTTACATCAACGCATACGTGGTCGGCATCAGCATTTTGCTCATCATTGTCCTGAATATCCTCACCCTGTTCAAATGGCCCGAATGGTTCAATCTGTTTCCCCTTTTGGTGATATCCTTCTATGTGCGGATATTTTATGATAAAAAGCAGACCCTGGGCGGTGTCCTGAAAGGGCTGTTGGTTTTTTTGCTGGGGATCCTTTTTCTGATCGTGCTTGTGATACTGGTGGCCATAGCTGTGGCTTTGGTGTTAAGGCTGTTCAGCAACAGCGTAACCTTCTCATTCTAATATCGCCGGCCGGCTCGGGAACAGGCGCGGGAGAACGCGGCTATGCCCTGCTGATCCATCCCCAAAAACTTCTTTTCCAGCTGTGGTATCTGGATCTCTTTCAGATCAAGCGGGTAATGGTTCTTGTTAAATACCCAATGAACGATCAACAGGACGCCTCATACTGTCAAGTCCTGAAATAGCGGACATTTTTTCTGATGTATAGCCAAACACCCCTACATAGACTCCCGCTCCGGGTCTGGGTGGCCTGAAGTCTGGGCTAGGCAGCATCGTACAACTCACTTGGTTTCATATATTTAAGGTTGGCGTGCAGGCGTATGTTGTTATAGTGGTCAATGGCGAGCTTGATCAGTTCTTTTGCTGTT